>NZ_JBHXBO010000028.1:0-26418 GCF_042726775.1 Oerskovia sp. NPDC060287 | reverse complement strand
TATGTTTATAAGAGACAGGTGTGAGCCGGGTCGCGTGGAGGGGTGCCGAGAACGGGGTTGCGGTCGTTCTGACGTGCAGAACGACCACAACCCCGTCCTCGGCAGGGCGGGGACTCAGCCCGCGGTCGGCTCGTCCGTGTGCTCGACGACGTAGCTGCGGCCGTCGGGACCCGTCACGTACTCGAAGCGCGTCTTGAGCTCGCGGTCGCGCTCGGCCTCGGCCGCGGAGACGCCGCGACCGGGCGAGCCCTGCTTCCCGACCTGGGCGGGGCCGAAGATCGGCAGGAACGTCTCGGTCATGCGCAGGCCCAGGGGGCGTCGTCGCTGCTTGTCGGCCATGCGCCTCTCCTCACGAGAACGGTGCAGTTGCATGGTGCACCAATGATTGGTGTACCAAGCATAGGCGAAGCCTGGCTACCATGGCGACATGACCACCTCGACCGAGAGCGCCGGACGCGCAGCCCAGGCACCCTCGACCGCTCCCCGCGAGGAGACTCCCGCCGCGGGCCGCGAGGGCTCCCGCGCTCCGCGCGACGGCTACGACCCCCTCGCGCTCGAGTCCCAGGTCTGCTTCGCGCTCTCCGCGGGGGCGCGCGCAATGGTCGCCATGTACAAGCCGCTGCTCGAGCCCCTGCGCCTGACCCACCCGCAGTACCTCGTGATGCTGGCGCTGTGGCAGGACGCGGCCGCGGGCGAGCCCACCACGGCGACCTCGCTCGCGGACCGGCTCCACCTGGACCCGGGCACGCTCTCGCCGCTCGTCCGCCGCCTCGAGGCCACGGGGTACCTCACCCGGTCGCGCAACGAGCACGACGGCCGCGTCGTCGACGTCACGCTGACCCCGGCCGGTCGCGAGCTGCGCGACCAGGCCGAGCACATCCCGCCCGCGATCACCGCGGCGACGGGCCTGAGCCTCGACGAGCTCGTCGAGGTCCACGCGGCGGCGTCGAAGGTCGTAGCTGCGGCGCTGCGGGCGGGTGTGATCTAGGCGTCCGTGACGCTGATCGACCCGTCCTGCCCGACGGCGAAGCGCACCTCGTCGAGCCCGCTCGCCCCCGCGTCGGGGGCCACGGAGGCTCCGGCGAGCTGCGCGAGCGTGTGCGTGCCCTCGACGACGAGCACCGCGCACCCGGCCGCACGACCCGCGGTCACGCCGGCAGGGGCGTCCTCGACCACGAGGCACCGCGACGGGTCGACGCCGAGCCGCTCGGCACCGAGCAGGAACGGGTCGGGGTCGGGCTTGCCGTGCGCGACGTCGTCGGCCGTGACGACGACCGCGGGCGGCACGAGGCCCGAGGCCGCGATGCGTGCCGCGGCGAGCGGACGCGTGCACGAGGTGACGATCGCCTGCCGGGTCGCGGGCAGCGACGCGAACGCGTCGACCGTGCCGGGCAGGATCCGCACGCCCTCGTTGTCGTTCAGCTCGAGGTCGTGGATCCGCTCGTACGCCTCCTCGACCTGGTCGACCGGCAGGAGGCGCGCGATGAAGGTGCGGGCGGGGGTGCCGTGCTCGATCTGGAACGAGTCGGCGTCCGGCAGCCCGTACTCGTGCGCCCACCGGCGCCAGTTGCGGTCGACGGCCGGCACGGAGTCGATCAGCGTGCCGTCCATGTCGAACAGGATCGCGTCGAACGTGCGCCCGGCGAACGCGGCGCCCGGCGTGGGGAGCACGGGAGGCTCGGGGAGGTCGGGGCCGGGTACGGGGAGGACGGACATGCCCCGAGGCTACCGGCCGTGCCGGGTCGCCCGACGGGTGTCAGGCGGCCCGACTATCGTGGGCGCGTGAGCACACCCGGTTACTTCATCTCGTTCGAGGGCGGCGACGCCGTCGGCAAGTCCACCCAGTCCCGCCTCCTGGGGGAGTGGCTGGGGGACCTGACCGGCCGCGAGGTCGTGCTGACGCGCGAGCCCGGGGGCACCGAGCTGGGTGTCGAGCTGCGCCAGGCCGTGCTGCACGGCCGGGACATGGACGCTCGCACCGAGGCCCTCATCTACGCCGCGGACCGTGCGCACCACGTGGCCCACCTGGTCCGGCCCGCGCTCGAGCGCGGCGCGGTCGTCGTGACGGACCGGTACCTCGACTCGTCCGTCGCCTACCAGGCGGGCGGTCGGGAGCTCGGTGTCGACGAGGTCGAGCTCATCTCGTTGTGGGCCGTCCAGGGGCTCATGCCGCACGTGACCGTCCTGCTGGACCTGGACCCGGCCGTCGCGGCCGAGCGCCTCCAGGGGAAGCCGGACCGTCTCGAGAGCGCAGGGCTCGACTTCCACCGCCGCACGCGCGAGGCCTTCCTGTCGCGCGCGGCGGCGGACCCGGAGCGGTGGGTCGTGATCGACGCGACCGCCTCGATCGAGGACATCCAGGCACAGATCCGTGTGGACCTCGCGGCCCGGCTCGAGCTGACGCCCGTGGTCGAGGAGGCAGAGGACACGGTCGAGGCGCTGCCCGACGATGGTTTCGACGACTCCGACTCCGCGATCGGCTACGCCCCGGACCTCGCGGACCTGCCGCTCACGCCTCCCGTGACGCACCCCGCCCACCCGGCCCCCGGCTCGGCCGAGCGGACGAGCGCCCCGTGACGGTCTGGGACGACGTCGTCGGGCAGGAGCACGCGGTCGAGCTGCTCTCGACCGCGGCCACCGACCCCGCGGCCATGACGCACGGCTGGCTCCTGACGGGACCGCCGGGCTCGGGCCGGTCGAACGCCGCGCGAGCCTTCGCGGCCGCGCTGCAGTGCGAGCAGGGCGGCTGCGGGGTGTGCCAGGCGTGCACCACGACCCTCGCGGGCACCCATGCGGACGTGACGGTCGTCGCGACCGAGAAGGTGACCATCGCGATCAGCGAGGTGCGTGACCTCGTGGGCGTCGCCAGCCGCCGGCCCTCGCAGGGACGCTGGCGCGTCATCATCGTCGAGGACGCGGACCGCATGGCCGAGCGCACCACCAACGTCCTCCTCAAGGCCATCGAGGAGCCACCGCCCCGCACGGTCTGGATCCTGTGCGCCCCCAGCCCGCAGGACGTCCTGGTGACCATCCGCTCGCGGTGCCGTGGCGTGGCGCTCCGGGTGCCTCCGGTCGAGGCCGTCGCTCGTCTGCTGGTCGCACGGGACGGCGTGGACCCGGTCGTGGCCGAGGCCGCGGCGCGCGCCGCGCAGAGCCACATCGGCCTGGCGCGCCGTCTGGCCCGGGACGGCAAGGCGCGCGAGCGCCGGTCCTCGGTCCTGTCGATCGCGCGCCGGATCCGTGGCGTCGGGGATGCCGTGGTCGCCGCGGGCGAGCTGGTCGAGGTCGCCCAGGCCGAGGCCAAGGCCGCGACCGAGGAACGCGACGCGGTCGAGAAGGCCGAGCTCCTGCGCGCGCTGGGCGTCGAGGCGGGCGGCGTCATGCCGCCCAAGCTGCGCTCGCAGCTCACGGACCTCGAGAAGGACCAGAAGCGCCGCGCGACCCGTCACCAGCGAGACGTCCTGGACCGCGCGATGCTGGACCTGCTCTCGCTCTACCGTGACGTGCTCGTGGTGCAGCTCGGTGCCCACGTGGACCTCGTGAACACCGAGCTCGCCGAGACCGTGCAGGCGCTGGCCGAGGACTCGACGCCCGAGCAGACCGTGCGCCGCATGGACGCGATCGGTGTGGCCCGTGAGCGCCTCGACGGCAACGTGGCACCGTTGCTCGCGCTCGAGGCCATGGCGATCGCCCTGCGCCCGCAGGGCTGACTCGATGGCCGAGCCGCAGTCCTGGGAGGGCCTCGACCGGCTCGCGCTCGCACTGCTCGTCGGCAGCCCGTACTCGGTGGACGGCGTGCCCACGCCCTTGGTGGCCGCGACGTGGCCGAGCGACGGGGAGTACTCCCGCAGGGCCGGTGCCGTGTGCGAGCGGGTCGTGGACATGGTCGGGGCGGGTCAGGTCTCGCTCCTGGACGTCCGGTACGCATCGGACCGGGCGACTGCCGCCGCGACTCGGCCGATCCCGGTCCACGAGATCGCCCGGGACGCGGTGAGACTGTTCCCGGCCCGGCCTGTGGATCCTGCAGCGGCTCGCGGCGACGTCCCGCACCTCTTCGCCGAGGAGGCCCTGGACCTGCTGATGTGGCCCGACGGCGCGTCGGCCGCTCCTGACGGCGAGGGGCGGCAGCGCCTGATCGAGGATCTCGGTCGGCTCCACGCCCTGAGTCTCGCCGCGAGCGCGGTCGGCTGTCCGGCCGCTGATCTCGACGTCGATCTCCTCGCGCTCCTCGACGTGCTCGCGAGCGCGCGCTTCGTCGG
Source organism: Oerskovia sp. NPDC060287 (assembly GCF_042726775.1). Classification (NCBI taxonomy): domain Bacteria; kingdom Bacillati; phylum Actinomycetota; class Actinomycetes; order Micrococcales; family Cellulomonadaceae; genus Oerskovia; species Oerskovia sp. NPDC060287. The sequence goes on along the minus strand of NZ_JBHXBO010000028.1, from coordinate 22,159 downwards.
GGCCGAACCGCCCGATCCCGCCGTCTCGAGCGTGATGCTGCTGCTCTCTGCGGTCGCCGGCGCGGGGGAGGCGGACGTGCTCCTCGAGGCGGCCCGGGTGCTGACGTTCCTGGCGGGCCGGACCGGATGGGTGCCCTCCGCGAAGCCCTGGGTGTCACCCGCAGAACTGTTCGGGGCCGACGCCTGGCTCACGTGCCGTTGAGCGTCCCGCGTCTCAGACCGCAGATGCCTCGCGGGCCGCGGCGATCCGCTCGCCGTTGGCCTCGGACCAGGCGCGGATCGCGTCGACCGGGCCCAGGAGCGAGCGCCCCAGGTCCGTGAGCGAGTACTCGACTCGTGGGGGCACCTCGGCGTAGACGGTACGGGTCACGATCCCGTCGCGCTCGAGCGAGCGCAGCGTCTGCGTGAGCACCTTGGGGGTCACGGCACCGATCTTGTCGCGCAGCTCCCCGAACCGCAGGATCCCGGTCCGCAGTGCCATGAGGACGAGCAGCGTCCACTTGTCACCGAGGCGTTCGACCACGAGCCGCGACGGGCAGGTCGGGGAGAAGACGTCGGGGACCTCGTCGACCGTTCCCACAGTATCCATGAGGTAATAATGGCACGTTGAAGTCATTGGTACCCCTTGGATACCGTCAGGATCGACGCGACGCACCGGGCGTCGTCGGCACCCCGCAGGGGTGGGTTCGAGGAGGCTGACATGAAGGTTCTGCTGACGGGTGGCACGGGATTCATCGGGTCCGCGGTGCTCGCGGCGCTCACGGCGCGGGGGCACCGGGTGACCGCACTCGTCCGCAGCGAGGGGTCCGCGCGCACGGTCAAGGCTGCGGGCGCGACGGCTGTCGTCGCCGACCTCACCGACACCGCGGCGCTCGCCGCGCTGCTCGAGGACGCCGACGCCGCGGTCCACGCCGCGGCCGCGAGCGACGGCACGAGCCCCGCGATCGACGCCTCGGTCGTCGACGCGGTCCTCGCGACGTTCGACGGCACGGCCCGGCCGTTCGTCCACACGAGCGGGATCTGGGTCTACGGGAGCGGCGACGCGATCGCCGAGGACTCGCCCCTGGACCCGCCCGCGATCGTGGCGTGGCGTCTCCCGATCGAAGAGCGCCTGCTCGCTGCCGTGGCCCGGGGGCGCGTGGTCGCCTCGGTCGTCGTGCCGGGCATCGTCTACGGGCACGGCGCGGGCATCCCGGGGATCGTCGCGGGAGCCCCGCGCGGCGAGGGGCCCGACGGCGCGTCCCTCACCCTCGTGGGCAGCGGCACCCAGCGCTGGGCGACGGTCCACGTCGACGACCTCGCCGAGCTCTACGTGCTCGCGGTCGTCGACCTCACGCGTGCGGCGAGCCGGGCCGCGGGGCTGGGTGGCGCCGTCGGGCCGGAGAGCGACGACGCGACCCGTGAGCGCCTCGGCACCCCCTTCGCCGACGCCCTGCTGCTCGACCAGGGCGTCGCGGACGTGACGCGCTCGCTCGCCCTGGGCTGGAACCCTCGCCGCCCGTCGCTCGTCGAGGAGCTCGAGACGGGCAGCTACGCCCCCGCGGCCTCGCCGCGCTGAGCGTGGCCGGCCCGGCAGGGCGTCCACGCGGCGTTCATCCGATCGTCGCGCGGGCGCCCGGTGGGGGACATCGCGACGCAGCGGACCGGGGCTAGCGTCGCGAGCGACAAGACACCGGAACACCGGAAAGGGCACTACGACGATGACCCTCACTCTCACGCTCGTCCGCCACGGGCAGACCGTCCTCAACGCACGCCGCCACCTCCAGGGGGCGTGCGACTCGCCGCTCACGCGCACCGGGCGAGCCGGGGTGCGCGTGACCGCGCAGCACCTCGCACGCCACGACTTCGACACCGCGTACTCCTCGCCCCAGGGCCGCGCGGTCCTCACGGCCATGGAGATCCTGCGCCACCACCCCGACCTGCCCATCACGGTCGACGCCGACCTGCGCGAGCTGTCGTTCGGCTCGTTCGAGCGGCGACCCGAGCACGAGCTCGACGCGGTCGTGCCGTGGTCGGTGCTCGTCCCCGCGGTGCTCGCGGGCACGCACCCCGGGGTCGGCGGGGGAGAGCCGGGGGCCGAGTTCATGGCCCGGGTGCGTGGGGTGTTCGGGCGCATCGTCGCCGCGCACGACGACGCGTCGGTTTCGGGGGCCGGCATCGACCGCAACGTGCTCGTCGTCGGGCACGGGCTGACGCTCGGTGCCTACCTCGCGACGATCGACCCGACCGGGCTGGCGGCGCTGCCGAACGCCTCGGTCTCGACCGTCGAGGTCACCGACGGCGTCGCGCGCGTCGTGGCCGTGGGGGTCGACGTCGCGGGGCACGGGGCGGTCGCGGCGCGTCCCGCGCCCGTCTCCGCCTGACCGAGGCTAAGGAAGGCCCGGCGAGGGGCCAGTCCGGGGCTGGGGCCGGGCCGACCCGGGGCCGCCACGATCCCGGCGGCGTGCCCTCAGCGCCGCTGAGCCTGCGCGACGGTCGCGGCCGCGGTCTCGGTGAGCGAGAGCCCGTCCTGGTCGGCGCGGCGCACGAGCTCGTCGTAGGCCGCAGCCATGTCGACGCCGAGCTGGTAGGCCAGCACGCCCTTGGCCTGCTCGACCACGACCCTGCCCTCGAGTGCCCTGCGCAGGCTGGCGAGCAGGTCGACCTGGTCGACCTGGACCGGCTGGACGATCACGAGCGCTGCGACGTCGGCGAAGGTCTGAGCGAGCTGGCGGGCGGAGTCGTCGAGCGGGGCTTCCGTGGCGGCGAAGAGGTTGAGCCCGCCGATCGTCAGACCGTGCCACCGCAGGGGGAAGGCGTAGACGGAGCGGAAGCCCGCACCGGTGATCTCGGGGCCGATGCGCGGCCAGCGCCGGTCGACCTCGTCCTCCCCGACGACCTCGATCGACCGGCCCGTGCGGACGACGTCGACGCAGGGGCCCTCGTCGTGCTGGGCCTGGTAGAGCTCGAGCTCGGTCGTCCGGTGGGACGTGGCGCTCAGGACCTCGAGCAGGTCGTTCTCGCCCTGCAGCAGGAGACCGGCGGCGTCCGCGGGCACGAACCGGGCGCTGTCCTGCACGAGCTGGGCGAGCAGACCGGTGACGTCGTGGTCCTGCAGCAGGGCCGACGTCACGGCGGCCAGTGCCTGGGCGGACGTGCGCGGGTTCATGTCTCCTCGTTTCCTGGCGTCTCGTGCGAGACGATGCCGTCGGTCAGGTCGTCGTGCCGCGCGAAGTTCAGGCGACCCGTGATGATCGTCTCGGTGACCTGGTCGAGAGTCTGGGACTCGGCGTAGGCCGTCGCGCGCAGCAGCGCGAGGGCGTCCTCGGGGGCGACGCCGAGCTGGGCCACGACCATGCCCGTGGCCTGGTGGACGCGTGCGCGCTCGGGCCAGGTGGGGAAGGCCAGGGCATCGACCGAGTCCGGGTCTCCGAGCAGCGCGGCGCCCACGGCGTCGGCGAGGAACTGGGCGTCCTCGATGCCGTGCGCCAGCGGGCCGCGGACGGTGTAGAGCGTCAGGACACCGAGGGTCTGCCCGGCCGGACGCATGGGCACCGCGAAGAGCGTGACCGGCCCGGTGATGCCCTCGGCGAGGTCGCTGAACACGGGGAAGCGGGCGCTGTCCGACCCGTCGACGACCTCGATCACGGTCCGGCCCTCGGTGTAGGCGACCTGGCCTGGTCCCTCGCCCAGGACCTCCTGCAGGTCCTCGAAGCGCGCCGAGTTCCCGTTCGAGGTACTGACCGTGAGCCGCTCGGGCGTGGTCGAGGACAGCGTGAGCGCCCCGCCGTCGGCCTGCAGGATCTCCACGCACGCCCTGCACAGCCGCACCGCGAGCGGCGCGGACGTGTCGCCGCGCGCGAGCGAGCGCGCGAGCAGCCCCAGCATCACTGCCTTGCCGTCCATGTCGCACCCGCTCCCGGTCTTGTTCTGCTCCTTCCAGTCTTGCATCGTTCGGACGTTCCGGACCCGCACCTCGCGACCGTGAGATCGCAGGTCGTGGCTGTGTGCGTGCCCAGTGGGGCCACCTGCGAGGCCTGGGCAGGGGAGAGGGACTCCTCTATCGTGGAGAGAGGTCGAGACGAGGCCGTGGAGTTCGTGCCCGCGTACGCGGGCAAGGTGCGAGGTCCTGCGATGTTTCCCAAGATCGAGACGTTCCACGAGGACAGCCGGTGGAAGAACCGCCGGGCCGGGACAGCCCAGGTGTTCGCGGTGTTCGACACCAAGGCGGAGGCCGTGCTCGCCGGGCGCGACACCGCACTGCGTGAGGGGGCCGAGCACGTCGTGCGAGACGCGGGCGGGCGCATCGAGCAGATCATCTTTCCGGGACAGCGGCCGTGGGCGGGCACAGGCTGAGCCGCGCACCCGTCCTCGGGCGCGGGCCACCGCACCGCCGGGTGCTTCGGGCGACGAGGTGGGATGCTGGGGAGGTCGTGGGCCCGTAGTGGGGTGTTCGCAGGGAGAATCGACGTGACACAGGACAGAGGAGTGGGGGGCGACCGCAGTCTCGAGGCGGTCCTGCTCGCCGGGGGGCCGCAACCGGTCGCGAGGTACGTCCTGGACGTGCCGTCACAGAAGTGGTGGTGGTCGGACGAGCTCTTCGAGATGCACGGGTTCGCACCCGGTGAGGTCGTCCCGACGACAGCCCTCATGCTCGCCCACAAGCACCCCGACGACCTCGCTCGGGTCGAGGACGTGCTGGCCGACGTCACCAGCACGGGCGCCCCGTTCAGCTGCACGCACAGGATCATCGACGCCAGGGGGCGGACGCGGGTCCTGGGGGTCGTCGGACAGGGGGACGTCGACGGGGTCTCGGGGCAGGTGACCCGGGTCGTCGGGTACTTCATGGACCTCACCGAGGCCCAGGAGGCGCTGGTCCAGGAGCAGGCGACACGAGCCATCAACGCCTCGGCCGAGCGCAGGGCCACGATCGAGCAGGCCAAGGGGGCCCTGATGGTGGTCTACGGGCTCGACGACGACGAGGCGTTCGAGATCCTCCGGCACCACTCGAGCATCACGAACGAACCCGTCCGCGACCTGGCCGCGAGGCTCCTGGGCAGCTTCGTCGGTGGCCCGGCGGGGACCTTTCCCTCGCGCGAGGACCTCGACCACTTCTTCGAGACCCCTCGCCAGGCCCGGCAGGGCCGCTCGGCGCGCTGAGCGCGCGGGCCGCGCTCCGTCGTCGGCCGCGTCACCGGGACGCCGCGCCGGTGCCGGTCAGTCAGGCGCCGACGACGCCGCTCGCCGCGAGCGCGCCACGTCGCCGAGGATCACGGCGAGGAGCACGCCGTTCGAGACCCAGTTGATCGCGAGCGGGGACAGCACCGGGTAGGTCGCGTAGAGCAGCCCGAGGGCCGCGACGCCCGCGACGTGCGGCAGCGACCAGGAGCCGCCCGTCGCGCGACGGAACAGGGTGTTGCCCACCAGGTAGACCATTCCCGCGCCGCAGATCAGCCCGGCCGTCCACGGGTCGGCGTGGCCCGAACCCTCGTGGCCGAGCGGGTGCAGCAGGACCAGCTCGTCGGCCACGGCCGTGAGCACGATCCCGACCACGAGCAGGTACGGCACGTAGGTGTAGGCGGTCTGGGCGATCATCCCGGTCGACGCCGACCCGGCGAAGTACGCGGTCGCGCGCCGTTCCGAACGGTCGAAGTACAGCAGCCACATGAGCACGGTCGAGGCGAACGCCGCGAGGAACGCGAGGACCACGGTCGCGGTCAGCTCCAGGTCGCCGAACGCGGTGCCCGTGACGATGATCGACTCGCCCAGGCTGATGATGATGAACAGGCCGACGCGCTCGGCCATGTGCTCGCCCCGCACGACCCACGTCGACGGGTCGGTGGGGCCCAGCACGGGTACCCGGAAGAGTGCTCGCGGTCCCGAGTAGTCGATGAGCACCGCGACGATCCACAGGATCAGGCGCCACGAGTCGTCGGGTACCAGGGCACCCGCGACCCAGAAGACGCCCGACGTGACCTGCCACACCGTGATGCGCACGAAGTTCGTGCCGTTCTCGGGCCAGTGCCGGTGGAGCGCGTACGTCGTCCAGGCCGAGCGCCCCACCTGGATCGCGACGAACGTCCCCGCGAACAGCAAGGCCTTCTCGCCGAACGCCTCCGGGATGGCGCTCGACATGAGCAGGCCCAGCAGCATGAGCACGAGGAGCATGGTCCGCACCGGGAGGCGCTCGGGGTCGAGCCAGTTGGTGACCCACGTGGTGTCGATCCACAGGTACCAGACCGCAGCGCCCAGGATGAGCGTCTGGACGAGGGTGGTGCCGTCGGGGTGGGCGATGAGCGAGTGCGAGAGCTGGGTGACCGCGAACACGAACACGAGGTCGAAGAACAGCTCGATGTAGCCGACCTTGTCCGAGTCGTGCCCGTGCCCGTGACGCAGGACGTCGGTGCGCATGCCCCACGTGCCCGGCGTGCGGGCGTCGGGCCGGCGGGTGCTGGGAGCGCTCATGGGCGCGATCCTCGCACGCCGCGTGGGCGGCGGCGCGCGCTCACTCGACGGTGAACGCCTTGCCCGGCCAGTAGGCCCACTCCTCGAAGTCCGCGACGCGGCCGTCGTCCGCGAAGCGCAGGATCCACAGGTCCCGGTACTCCTGAGGTGAGGGGCCGCCGTAGCGGACCTCGAGCCGCACGACGGCCGTGGCCCCCTCGACCGCGACGGGCGCGGCCGTCAGGGTGAACGTCTCCCCGGCGTCGACGAGCCAGAAGTCCCGGATCTCGCCGTGACCGTGCAGGGGCTCGTCGTAGGGCGAGCGCGCGTAGCGGGCGTCCTCGGTGAACAGGGCCTCGACCGCGCGCAGGTCCTCGTCGCGCCAGGCCGCCTCGTACGCCGCGACCCAGGTCATGACGGCCTCGTGGTCCATGCGTGCCTCCGCTCGTCGGTCCCTCGACCGTAGTCCGGGCCGCGCGCGCCCGCATTCGCCTGGTCGTGGGGGCTCGGTCCCCGGCACAATGACTCTCGGCGGGCCCGGTCCTCGCGACGCGCGCGCCACCCGACGAGAAGGAGACCCGGCATGGTCGGCACGACAGCGGTCCTGGGCATGACGGCGGTCGCCCTGGGCATGGTCCTGACACCTGGGCCCAACATGGTCTACCTGGTCTCGCGCAGCATCAGCCAGGGCTGGCAGGCGGGCATGGTCTCGCTCGCGGGGACCGCGACAGGGTTCGTCGTCTACATGACCCTGGCGAACGTCGGGCTCGCGGCGGTCTTCGTCGTGGTGCCGTGGCTGTACGTCGGCCTCAAGGTTGCCGGTGCGTGCTACCTCCTCTACCTCGCGTGGAAGACGCTGCGCCCGGGCGGGCGCTCCCCGTTCGAGGCGCAGGACCTCCCGCGCGACTCGCGCGGGACCCTCTTCCGCATGGGCCTGCTCACGAACCTGCTCAACCCCAAGGCCGCGATCATGTACCTCGCGCTCATCCCGCAGTTCATCGACCCGACCGCGGGCAGCGTCATGGGGCAGGGGTTCGTGCTGGGCGGCGTGCAGATCGGGGTGAGCATGGTCGTCAACGCGGGGATCGTGCTGGCCGCGGGCAGCATCGCGGTGTTCCTGCGCTCGCGACCCACGTGGATGCGCTGGCAGCGTCGCGCGACCGGCACGCTGCTGGGCGCCGTGGGGGTCAAGCTCGCGATCGACGCACCTGCCCCGGCGACGGCGTGAGGACGCGCCGCGACGAGTGGGTCGTGGACAGCGACGGTCTCGCCGACGAGGAGCGGGTACGCACGACGCGCGAGGTCCTCGCCGTCTTCGCGTCCGACGTTGCCGAGGCGGCGTTCGACGTCGTGACACCGGACGGGCCGACTCCGCCGGGCTACACGGACGCTGCGAACCTCCTGCGCCACCGGGCGGGCGGTCCCGTCGAGGTCCCGGGGTACTGGATGTTCGACCGCGCGCCGGTCGACGACGAGATCTGGGCCGCGGTCCTGACCGTCGCCCCGTCCTCGTACTTCGTGGACCTCTACGGCCCGCAGGGCGGGGCGCCGATCGTCTCGCTCGCCGACGAGGCGACGTCGTCGGTCGTCCGGGCGACCGGGGAGCGGCTTGCCCAGGTCCAGCGGGTCGTCGGCAGGGACCGGCTGGTCCCCCTCGCGGAGTGGCGTGCGCGTCGCCGTGCGGCCCGCAGCGAGGCCCGACGGCGCCGCTCACCGCACGGGTCCCCCTCGCCCCGGTCCTGACCAGGGGAGAGGTGCGGTGACGCGCGGCGGCGCGTTCCGCCGTCGGGCAGGGGCTCATGTCCCTGACGACGGCCGCGCCCGCTGGTGGCACCTCGACGGTGCGAGGGGCAAGCTCACGACCCTGAAGAGCTCCCTGCCGCGACGGGTGACGGTGCCAGGTTCTGACGGTGGCCTGCGCGTCTCGTCGCGATAGCGGGTTCGCGCAGCGACCGCGACCCCAGCGCGAGGAGGGGCGCTGCGAGCGTCGCCGCTGCCACGAAGAGCGCGACGCCCGTCCACCCGGCGTGCACCCACGCGACGCCCCCGAGCCAGCCGAGCAGGCTCGACGCCGCGTAGTAGAAGACGTTGTAGAGCGACGTCGCCTGCGCCCGCCCCACGACCGCCCGGTGCCCCACCCACCCCGACGCGACCGCGTGCGCCCCGAAGAACGCCGCGGTCAGGACCACGACGCCCACCAGGATCACGGGCAGCTGAGGGGCGAGCGTCAGGAGCGCCCCCGCGCTCATCGCGGCCCCCGCCGCCGCCAGGACGCGGCGGCGCCCCCACCGGATCGTCAGGCTCCCCGCGAGCCTCGACGACACCGTCCCGCCCAGGTAGGCGAAGAACACGAGCGACGTGATCGCAGGCGACAGCAGGTAGGGCGGGGCCTCGAGGCGGAAGCCCAGGTAGTTGTAGACCGTCACGAACCCGCCGATGACCAGGGCGCCGTTGGCGTACAGGACGAGCAGGCCGCGGTCGCGCAGGTTCGCGGTCACCAGCGCGCCCACCTCGCGCAGGCTCGCGCCGCCCGGCGAGAAGCCCCGTGCGCGGGGCACGAGCAGCACGAACGCCACGGTCGCGACCGCGCACAGCGCCGACACCGCTGCCAGGCCCACGCGCCAGCCCGCCGCCTCGGCGACCGCGACCGCGATCACCCGCCCACCGAGACCGCCCACCGACGCCCCGCCCACGAACAGCCCCGCGACCACGGCCGTGCGCGCGGCGTGGACCTCCTCGTGCAGGAGCGTGACGGCCAGCGCGGGCACCCCGCCCAGCGCAGCCCCCTCGAGGAAGCGGCCCGCGACGAGCAGCTCGGTCGTGGGCGCGAACGGGGCCAGGACACCCAGGGCGCTCGCGGCCACGAGCGCGGCCCGCATGGCGCGCACGCGTCCGACACGGTCGGCGACCACGGACCAGGGCAGGACCGCGAGCGCGAGACCGAGCGTCGGGGCCGAGACCGTGAGCGAGGCCGTCGGGGCCGAGACGCCGAGGCCGGTCGCGACCGCCGGGAGGACGCCCTGTGGCGAGTAGAGCTGCGCGAACGTCGCGACCCCCGCGCACACGAGCGCCACGACCGTCCGGCGGTATCCCCGGGAGCCGCGCCGGTGGCCCGTCCACGCTGCGGGCGGGAGGAGGGCGGGCGCCAGGGTCGTGGTCATGAGCCCGACGCTAGGAAGCGCCGACTCTTGCGTCCAATGCATGTCTTGCGGTCGACGCATACGCTCGACGCATGGATGTCGCCCTCGACGAGCAGACCCGCCGCCTCCTGCCCCTGCTGCCCGCGTTCGTCGCGGTCGCTGAGGTCGAGCAGGTGACCCTCGCCGCCGCGATGCTGCGGGCCCCCCAACCCACCGTGTCCCGGGCGGTCGCCCGAGTCGGGGAGGTGCTGGGCGTCCCCGTCGTCGAGCGGCACGGACGCGGCATCCGCCTGACCGACGCGGGCCGCGCCCTGCTGCCCCACGCGCGCCAGGCGCTCGCGGCCCTCGGCGCGGGCGTCGACGCGGTCCGATCGTCCGAGGCGCTCGCGCGCGGCACCCTGTCGGTCGCGTTCCAGACGTCGCTCGGCGAGTCCGTGGTCCCGGCGCTCATCAAGGAGTTCCTCACGGGGCACCCCGCGGTTCGCTTCACCATGACGCAGGGGGCGCGCAGGACGTGCCTCGACGCGCTCGCCGCGGGCGAGGCGGACATCGCCCTGGTCTCGCGCCTCGTGCCGGCCCCGCCCGGGCTCGACACCCTCACGCTCTTCCAGGAGCCGCTGGTCCTCATGGTCCCGGCGGGGCACGAGCTCGCAGGGCGTCCCAGCGCCTCGCTGCAGGACGCTGCGCGCTCGACGTTCATCACGCTCAAGCACGGGTACGGCCTGCGCGGGACGGTCGACGCGCTGTGCGCGGCCGCGGGCGTGCGCCCGACCATCGGGTTCGAGGGCGAGGACCTGCACACCGTCCGCGGGCTCGTGGCCGCGGGACTGGGAGTGAGCGTCCTGCCGCCCGCGCGTCACGCCGTCCACGAGGGCGTCGAGCTCCGCCTCGACGAGCCCGTCACGACGCGCGACATCGGCGCGGCGTGGTCGCCGCAGAACACGTCGCCCACGCTGGCCGCGTTCGTCGCGATGCTCCGGGCGGGGACGTCGGTCGCGGGGGCGCGGGCCGTCGGGGCGCCCGACGGCGGAGCGCCCTCGCGCTGAGGCCTCGCCGTGGTCCCCGGCCGCGGAGGTCGTTCCCGGGTGAACTGCCGGGTGTGATCCGCGTCGCTCCCGGTGTCGCGGGGCAAGAACGACGGGCCGCGCGACATGATGTGGGTGACGGGTGACGCCACCGCGGGCCCGCGACGATGCCTCGAAGGAGTACCGCCCATGACTTCCCTGCGCCGCCTCGCCCCCGCCGTCTCGCTCGTCGCGCTCCTCGCGCTCACCGCGTGCGGCACCGACACCGACTCGGGCGGCACGACGCCCACCGAGGAGAGCAGCAGCGCCGAGGAGACCACGCCGGCCGAGGAGACGCCCGAGGCTCTGCCCGACGCAGCCGACCTGACGATCGAGGCGGGGGCCAACGGGGTCGACCTGCCCGACGGTATCGACGCACCCTCGAACGGCGGCACGGGGGCGGCCTGGACCGCCGAGGACGGCTACCTGTACGTCGTGACGTTCGGGTCGAGCACGTGCCCGACCGTCGCCGAGGGCGAGGCGACCCTCGAGGGGAGCGACGTCGTCGTGACCTTCGAGAAGGTCGAGGACAACAAGCCCTGCACCATGGACATGCGCGCCTGGACCACGGTCGTCAAGGCGCCCGAGGGCGTCGACGAGTCGGCCGACGTGACCGTGAAGCTGGACGAGGCCGGGTCGGTCGTGCTGACCCCGCGCGCCGCAGCGGGCCAGGTCGGCGAGGCCGCGTGGGTCGAGCAGTCCTGACCTCCTGACGGCGCCGGCGGGCGGCACGGGCCGCCGCCCGTGAAGTTCGCGTGAAAGGGCTGGGTGCGGGGCCTCGAACGAGGTCCCGGCCCAGCCCGACCCGTTACCGTTGCCGGGTGAAGACGCCCTCCCGCCGCACGTCAGCGCTGTCCGCTGCGACGCTCGCCCTCGCCCTGCTGCTCGGCGCGTGCGCCCCCTCGCCCAAGGTGCAGAGCCCCGCACAGACTGCGTCGTCGGGTTCGACGGGAACCGGGGAGGAGGTGCCCGCAGAGCTCGCCGAGTTCTACGGCCAGACCCTCCAGTGGGAGGACTGCGGTGGCGGGTTCGAGTGCACGACCGCGATCGCACCGCTGAGCTGGAAGGACCCCGAGCAGGGCACGATCGAGCTCGCGCTCAAGCGGCTGCCCGCCGAGGGCGAGAAGATCGGGTCGCTGCTGACGAACCCCGGGGGGCCGGGCGGCTCGGGCGTCGAGTACATCACGAGCGCCGCCGCCGGGATCGGGGAGCCCGTGCGCGAGGCCTACGACCTGATCGGGTTCGACCCGCGCGGCGTCGGGTCCTCGACGCCCGTGGTCTGCCTCGACGACGCGGCCAAGGACGAGTCGCTCTCTCGCTCGTTCGAGGACAGCGACGAGGGGCGCGCCGCGATGGCCGCCGACCTCAAGGCATGGGCCGACGCGTGCGCCCAGAACACCGGAGACCTCCTGGGCAACGTCGACACCCAGAGCGCCGCGCGCGACATGGACATGCTGCGCGCGGTCCTGGGGGACTCGACGCTCAACTACCTCGGCTTCTCCTACGGGACCCAGCTCGGCGCCACCTACGCGGGCCTGTACCCGGAGAAGGTCGGGCGCATGGTGCTCGACGGCGCGATCGACACCACCCTGTCCTCCGACGAGATCGGGGCGCAGCAGGCCGTCGGCTTCGAGAACGCCCTGCGCGCCTACGTCGAGGACTGCCAGGGCGGCAAGGACTGCCCGCTCACGGGGACCGTCGACGACGGCATGGCGCAGATCCGCGCGTTCCTGGACCAGGTCGGCGAGCGGCCCCTCAAGACGAGCAGCGACCGACGCCTGACGCAGACGCTCGCGTTCTACGGGATCGCGCTGCCGCTCTACAACAACGAGAACTGGTACGCGCTGACGGCGGCCCTCGACGCCGCGATCAACGGCAACGACGGCACCATGCTGCTGAGCTTCGCGGACCTCTACAACAGCCGCAACGCCGACGGGACCTTCAGCGACAACTCGGCCGAGGCCTTCCGGGCCGTCAACTGCCTCGACGCGCGCGGCAACCCCGACCCCGAGTTCATGAAGGAGCAGGCCGCCCAGATCGAGGAGGCCGCCCCGACCATGGGCTCGTTCTTCACCTACGGCGGCATGGCGTGCGTCGACTGGGCCTACCCGGTCGCGGACCAGGAGTTCGACCTGCACGCCGAGGGTGCCGCGCCCATCGTCGTGATCGGGACCACGAACGACCCCGCGACCCCCTACGTCTGGGCCGAGGGCCTGGCCAAGGCGCTCGACTCGGGCGTGCTGCTCACGTGGGAGGGTGAGGGCCACACGGCCTACGGCCGCTCGAACGCGTGCCTCGAGGACGCCGTGGACGCGTACCTGGTCGACGGAAAGGTCCCCGAGGACGGGAAGGTCTGCTGAGCGGGCGTTCCGGGGCTGACCTGTCGTGGCCGGCTCGGACTCGGGCTGGCTCCGGTAGGCCCCGGCGGGCTCCTGAGGGGCCCGCTCGGCGCCGTCGCGGAGGTCGGTTTGTCTCGACGCCCTCGCGTTGGGTACAGTAGCGACGCTTGCTGAAACGGAGCGCCGCAAGGCGGGACGTCCGGTACGCGCCGCCTTAGCTCAGTCGGTAGAGCGTCTCACTCGTAATGAGAAGGTCAACAGTTCGATTCTGTTAGGCGGCTCAGACAAGAAGGCCCGAAACCTCGACGGTTCCGGGCCTTCTGCGTTGTCCGGGCAGGTGCTCTGGACCTGCTCGGGGCTACAGGCAGCCGCCCGCGACCCAGTCGGAGTTGGCGGCCGCGAAGTCGGGGTCGGCCGTGGGGTGCAGGACCCGCATGAGGACGACCTGCTCCGGCGTCCCTGCCGGCTGGAGCCCGTCCTTGTCGCCCTGGGTCTCGAAGACCAGGTAGCCGTCGGGGCCGGCGAGCCACCAGACGTTCGAGACCGGTCCAGGGGTCCCCGCGACCAGGTTCGGATAGGTGGCCTTCAGCGTCGCCAGATCCGTGCCGATGCCGACCCCCTCCGCGGTGCGAGGGCCCGCCTGGAGGACGTCGATCCAGACGACCCCTGAGTCGGTGACCTCGACGGCGGACGGGTATCCGCCGTCGGACCCGGGGTAGGTCGTCACCCACCGGCCGGGATCGCCGTCACCCACGGTCGCGCACGCGTCGGGCGACCACCGGATCATCGCGGCCCCGGGGTTCGACTCCGGCGGGACGCCGATCGCGAGAGGGCCGAGGCCGGAGGTGCTGATGACGAGGTCCTCGAACGCAGGGAGCGGCTCAGCGGCTGCGGACTCGTCGTCCGCCGGAGCATCCGCGGTCGGTGAGGGGGGCGCGGCGCTCGGTGTCGCGGTGCTTCCGGACGGGGTGTTCGACGACGGATCGTCCGCTGGTGGCTCTGGGCTGGCGCAACCGGCCAGCAACAGGGTGACGACCGAGGCGCCGACAAGGATGTGTGTGTGACCTCTCATGGTGCACATCCTTCTGTGCGGCCGTGCGCCGGGGCCAGCGTGGCGCACGACGGTGCAAGGTAACGATGCAGGATCGATACCTCCGCCGACCCGTCGAGACGGGTGACCGCAGCAGTACCTGGCGACGCCTGCCTGGCGACGTCTCGCCGGAGATCTCTCGACGCCGAGGTCCGTGAGGCCGCCGAAGCCTGGACGGAGGCGTCGCGCTGACGGACAGGGCGGCCCCGGCCCGACCCTCGCGAGCCACCACCTAGGCTTGTCCCATGTTCACCTTCGGCCGTCGTCGCCCCGTCACCTACGTCCTGGGCCAGCCGGTCAAGAGCTTCCCGGAGATCGCTCCCCAGGTCGAGCGCGGCAACATCCTGCGCATCACAGAGATCGGCGAGCCGGTCCTGCACACCCCGTGCCGTGAGGTGACCGAGTTCGGCACGCCCGAGCTCGCGCAGCTCGTCGACGACATGTTCACCACGATGTTCGTCGCGGAAGGCGTGGGCCTCGCGGGGCCGCAGGTCGGGGTGGACCTCCGGATCTTCGTCTACGACGTCGAGGACGAGAACGAGGACCGCCACGTCGGGCACGTCGTCAACCCCGTGCTCGAGGTCTTCGACGGCCCGGGTGACGAGATCGAGGAGAGCGACGAGGGCTGCCTCTCGATCCCCGGCGCCTACTCGCCGCTGGCCCGCCCCGTGAAGGCGACCGTCCGCGGGTTCGACCAGCACGGCAACCCCGTCGAGCTCACGGGCACGCACTTCTTCGGCCGTGCCCTCCAGCACGAGGCCCAGCACCTCGACGGCACCCTCTACTTCGACCACCTGGCGCCCGCCGCCCAGGAAGCCGTGATCGCCGAGATGCACCAGGAGCGCCCCGGCGTCCTGGAGGAGCGCCGCGAGCTGTCCGACGCCCTGGGCAAGGCTCCCGCCGAGTACCCGGCCGAGCCTCTGCGCTGAGAGCTGCCCGTCCGGGCGGGCCCCGCCCAGGTCGCTCGGCCGGCCGGACCGGGCCGGTCGAACCCGAACGCACGGAAGCCCCCGCCCCGGGGGCCGCAGCAGAGAGCTCTGCGGACGGCTCCCAGGCGGGGGCTCCCGTGCGTTCGGTGGGTCAGCCGCGCTGCACGCGACGGCCGACGAGCACCGCGCCGACGCCGGCGGCGAGCAGGGCTGCGGCACCGGCGGCGATCAGCATCGCGTTCGAGCCGGTGGCGGCCAGGCCGTCCTCCTTCTCCGCGGAGACCGAGTTCGACACGAGCGCGGCACCCTCGAGGTTCACCGGGTCGGCGGCGTCGGACACGGGGACCTCGGTCGTCTCGCGGGGGACGGTGATGGGCTCGTCGGGCTCGCCGTCTGCGGCCGGGGGCGTGGTGACCTCGTCCGGGCCCTTGGGGGTCCCAGGGACGGCGGGGCTCTCCTCGTCGGTCGGGAGCTCGGCGCCCGGGACCACGGGGACCAGCGGCGTGCCAGGCGTCTCGGGAGTCGTCTTGTCGGTCGTGCAGACGGGCTTCTGCCCGCCCTCTCCGAAGTGCTCGTCGTACTCGGCGACCTGGACCCAGGTCACGCAGTAGCCGTCGGGGAACGCGGTGGCGGCACCGTTGAAGTCGTAGAAGCTCGTGCCGATGTACTTGCCGGACGGCCGGTTGTTGAGCGACTCGAAGTGGGTGCCGAAGCTCCGAGACCCGGTCCCGTCGAGTGCCGTCGCCCGGTAGTTCACGTGACCGCCGTCGACGTAGGTCGTGCCCGTCGGCAGCGTCACGCCCGCGGCGGTCACGGTGTACGGGGTCGGGGCGTCGGAGCCGCCGGCGAACGCGATCGCGGGGGTGGCCGCGAGGATCGCTGTCGTCAGGAGTGCGACGGGTACTGCGCGCATCAAGGAGGACCTTTCCGGGGGGTGGGGTGCCCTCGGCTCAGGGGGTTCGAGCGGGGCTGGCCAGATACTGAACTGGACGGTTGTTCAGTTCACCGTACTCTTCCGACATGCCTGTCTCCACTACCCAAACCGGACATGTGAGCGTTAAAGGTACCGCTCACCCGGGTGAATGTGGAAGCGCTGCCAAACTGTTGGCAACCCTTCTGGTCCGGGGGGCCTCCGGGCCCTCGACACGGCGCTCGCCGCTCCCGCGCTGCCGCCTCGTCCGGGGCCCGCGCTCCGACGTCGGGCTCGGTGTCTGTGGCCCTGCCCGGTCAGGTGGGCGCCGCTCCAGGGCCGGGTGGACCGGCCTGCGCGCACGAGCGTCGCGGCGGTCGTGCGCCCCACGCGCGACGCGTCAGAGCGTCGCCAACCACTGCACGACGGCGGCGCTCACCGCCGCGTGGTCGTTCCGCACGTCGTGCGCCCCGGGCAGGCGCACCTGCGTGACAGGGCCGGGGATCGCCGCGACGTGCTCGTCGAACTCCTCGGGCGAGCCGAACGGGTCGGTCGTGCCCGACACGAACAGCACGGGCACCGTGAGCTGCGGGAAGTGGTCGACGCGCAGCTTGTCAGGCTTGCCCGGCGGGTGCAGGGGATAGCTCAGCAGCACGAGCCCGGCCGCGGGCAGGCCCTCGGCCACGGCGATCGAGCACATGCGCCCGCCGTACGACCGGCCGCCGAGCACGAGCCGGTCCGGCGCGAAGCCCTCCTCGGCAGCGAAGCGCCCGGCCTCCTCGACCAGGTGCGCGACGGCGACCGGCGCGCGGTCGGGCATGCGCTTCCCGGCGATCCGGTACGGGAAGTCGACCCGTCGAACGGGCAGCGGCGCGACGGCCTCCTCGACCGCGACGAGCGTCGGGTGGTCGCGACCGGCTCCGGCCCCCGGGGTGAGGAGGAGCCCGCCGACCGCTGGAGCTGGTGATCGCGTCATGGGTCCAGTCTCGCAGCGGCGGACAGGCCGGCGCCGAGCATGCGGTTGCCGTTCCTCGACCATGCGGTTGTCGTCCGGTTCCTGGGGATTCCGGACGACAACCGCATGCTCGGCCAGAAGGGCGGGGTCCGGGCGACCTTGAGGTGCCGACGAGCACGAGGTTCTGTGCGGTCGACCACGAGGTTGCGGTCGCTGACGTGCTCATTTCGACCGCAACCTCGTGTTCGGCACCGGAGAGGGCGCGCAACCTCGTGCTCGGCACCCAGCGGCCACAGCCCCGCGGCGCCGCTACAGCCCCGCGAGCAGCTCCTGCATCTCTGCGATCTCGGCCTCCTGCGCGTCGATGATGGCCTGCGCCAGCTCGCGCGCCTCGGGGTTCTCACCGTCGGCGAGCTCGGCCTCGGCCATGTCGACCGCGCCCTGGTGGTGCGCGATCATGCCCTCGAGGAACAGCCGCGAGACGGTCGCAGCGTCGGCGTCCTCGAGCGCCTGGATCTCCTCGTCGGTGAGCATCCCGTCCATGGAGTGGCCCGAGTGGTCGCCCGACGCCTCGGCGCCCCACTCCTCGAGGAACCCGTTCATGCGCTCGATCTCCGGCGCCTGTGCGCCCTCGATGCGCGTCGCGAGGTCGACGACCGCGGGGTCGACGCCGTCGGTGCCGAGCACGATCCGCGACATCACGAGCGCCTGCTCGTGGTGCGGGATCATCATCTGCGCGAACATCACGTCCGCGTCGTTCGCCGATGCGCCGGCGTCCGCGCCCGGTGTGCCCTGCGAGGTGTTCTCGCCCATGTCGTGGCCCTCCATGTCTCCTGCCGTGCCGTCGCCGGCGTCGGAGCAGCCCGCGAGGAGCAGCGTCGAGCCGAGCGTCAGGCCGATCGTGGCCCTGGTCAGGATGTGCTTGTTCATCGTTCGTCCCTCAGGTGTGTCGGTGTGCCGCGAGTCCTCGCGGCGGTGATGGCGTGCTGCGGCCCGCGAGGGGCCGAGCTCCTATCTCCGACTGATCCCGAGCGCGACGAGCGACGGCGGGCGCAGCGCCCACCCGAGCCGCCACCAGGGCACGACGACGCGCGCGAGGTGCGTGGCGCCGTCGGGCATGCGGCGCGCCGGCGCAGGGCCCGCGAGCGACACGAGCGCGACGAGCACCATGAGGCACATCGCCTCGAGCTCGCCGTGCCCCGTGCCCGACGGCGTGCCCTCCTCCGCGTCGACGTCGCCCGCTGCGTGGCTCATCGCGCGGTCGGCGGTGTGGCTCGCCGGGCCCGCCACGCCTGCCGCGATGGAGGGCGTCGTGCCGTGCGCCACGGGGCTGCCCGACATCTGGTGCATCCCGACGAACCCGCCGAGCAGCACCAGCATCCCGAGCAGCACCGCGGACCGCCGGACGGGGCCGGAGGTTCGCGGTGGCCGCAGGGCGGAGGACAGGACGGGCACGAGGATCAGGACGCTGCCACGCGAGCCGGGTCGAGGTCCAACCTGCGCAGGAGCTGCGCGTTGAGGGCCACGATCACGGTCGACAGGGACATGAGCAGTGCACCCACGGCCATGGGCATGACGAACCCGACCGGGGCCAGGACGCCTGCCGCGAGCGGCACGGACACCAGGTTGTACCCCGCCGCCCACCACAGGTTCTGCTTCATCTTGCGGTAGCTCGCCCGGGACAGCTCGATCACGGACAGGACCGAGCGGGGGTCGTCGCTCGCGAGGATGACCCCGGCCGACGCGATGGCCACGTCGGTGCCCGCGCCGATCGCGATCCCCACGTCCGCCTGGGCGAGTGCCGGGGCGTCGTTGACGCCGTCGCCCACCATCGCGACCTTGTGCCCACGGTCCTGGAGCTCGGAGACCTTGGCCCCCTTGTCGCCCGGGCGGACCCCGGCGAAGACCTCGTCGATACCGAGCTCGTCCGCGACCGACCGCGCCACGGCCAGGGCGTCGCCCGTGATCATGACGACGCGGATGCCGCGCCGGTGCAGCGCGTCGATCGCCTCGCGGGACTCGGGCCGGATCTCGTCGGCCAGGGCGAACGCGCCCAGGATCTCGGCACCGTCCGCGGACCCGCCGGCTGCGTCGTCCGAGAGGGCGAGCGCGTGCAGGACCGTCGCCCCACCGCCTTCCCACGCGGCGGCGTCGGGCAGGGGAGACAGGCCGTGCTCGTGCAGGAGCGAGGGGCCGCCCACCGCGATGCGACGACCGTCGACCAGGCCCGAGACGCCCACGGCCGTCGAGGACCGGAAGTCCTCGGCGCGCGGGACCCGCACGCCCCTGTCCGCGGCGGCGCCCACGATCGCACGCGCCAGCGGGTGCTGCGAGTCGGCCTCCACGGCCGCGGCCAGCGCGAGCAGGTCGTCCTCGCTGCCCGACGCGGCCCTCAGGTGCGTCACGACGGGCTCGCCCTTGGTCAGGGTGCCGGTCTTGTCGAACAGGACGGCGTCGACCGTGCGCATCTGCTCGAGCGCCATGCGGTCCTTGACGAGCACGCCCGCCTTGGCCGCGCGCTCGGTCGAGATGGACACCACGAGCGGGATCGCGAGGCCCAGCGCGTGGGGGCACGCGATGACGAGGACCGTGATGGTCCGGATCAGGGCGTTCTCCGGGGTGCCCCAGATGCTCCACGCGACCAGGGTCAGCACCGCGGCGCCGAGCGCGAACCAGAAGAGCCAGCCCGCGGCGCGGTCGGCGAGGCGCTGGGCGTGCGAGGACGAGGCCTGGGCCTCGGCCACGAGGCGCTGGATGCCCGCGAGGGCCGTGTCGTCGCCGACCGCGTCGACCTTGACCCGCAGCGCCTGGTCGGTCGCGACCGTCCCGGCCACGACGTGGTCGCCGACCGTCCGGCGCACCGGGCGCGACTCGCCCGTGATCATGGACTCGTCGACGTCCGCGGTGCCCTCGGAGACCACGCCGTCGGCGGGCACGCGCCCGCCAGGGCGCACGACGACGACGTCCCCCACCACGAGGTCCGTCGGGGACACCGTGGTCACCTGGCCGTCGTCGCCCACGCGCTCGGCCTCGTCGGGCAGCAGGGCTGCGAGCGACTCGAGGGCCGACGACGACTGCGCGAGCGAGCGCATCTCGATCCAGTGGCCCAGCAGCATGATGACGACCAGGAGCGCGAGCTCCCACCAGAAGTCGAGCTCGTGCGACAGGATCCCCAGGCTCGCGCCCCACGACGACACGAACGCGACCGTGATCGCGAGCGCGATGAGCAGCATCATCCCGGGCTTGCGGGCCTTGAGCTCGTCGACCGCACCCGTGAGGAACGGCCGGCCGCCCCAGACGAACATGATCGTGCCGAGGACCGGCGAGACCCAGGCGATGCCCGGCACGTCGGGCAGCGAGTAGCCGAGGATCGACGCGAACATCTCGCTCGCGAGGACCGTCGGGACCGCGAGCGCGAGCATGATCCAGAACAGGCGGCGGAACATCGCGACGTGGCCCGAGTGGTCGCCGTGTCCCGCGTGGGCCGAGTGGTCCGTGCCGGGCATCGCGGCCATGTCGTGGCCGGCGTGGTTCGCGTGGCCCGAGTGGTCGCCGTGGCTCGCGTGCGCCATGTCGTGGCCGGCGTGCGCGTCGTGGTGCTCGTGCCCCGGCGCGGTGACCGCCGCGGTGTGCGCGGTGTGGCCGACCTGGGGTGCCTGGCCCGGGCGGGCCCGGTCCGGTCGGCCGTCCCCTGGGTGGTCGTGACCGGAGTGGCCACCGTGCTCGTCGTGGTCCATGGGATTCATCGTCCCGTCCTTCCTCGTATCGCGCCGGGCGAGCCTTCGCTCGGCTATACCCCCCTGGGGTATCGACAACTCACGATCCTGCCGCAGCATTCCCGGTCCGTCAAGAGGGGACGGCGCGTCGTCCGCGCGCGACGCTCGCGGGGGCGTCCTAGCCTGGACGGACCGACGACGGGCGGAGCCGCCATGACCCTGGTCCTTCACGACGAGCTCTTCGACGCACAGCTCGTCCGCGCGCTCGCCTACGTCGCGCAGGGCGGCGCGGAGGTCGGCGAGTGCATCGAGACGGCCCGGCGCATCTCGCACAGCGACGGCGACCGGTGGTACGACGAGTGGTCGGCGACCGCTGCCCGGGTCGAGAAGACGGCTGAGGAGAGCGACATCGCGGGCCACACCGCGAGCGCCCGCCGGGCCTACCTCCGCGCATCGAACTACTACCGGACGGCCGGCCTCTTCCTCATGGGGGCACCCGTCGACGACAGGTTCCGGGAGAGCGCGCGCCGGCAGACCGACACGTTCCGCAAGGGGGCCGCGCTGCTCGACCTGCCCCCCGACGTGCTCGAGATCCCGTTCGAGGACGGGACGCTGCCCGGGTACTTCTACCGGGCGTCCGACGACGGGCGCCGACGCCCCACGGTCCTCCTCGTCGACGGCTACGACGGCACGGCCGAGGAGCTCTACTTCGCGAACGCGGTCGCGGCGCTCGAGCGAGGGTACGACGTCCTCGCGTTCGACGGTCCGGGGCAGGGCAGCGTGATCCTCGACCAGGGGATCCCGTTCCGGCCGGACTGGGAGACCGTGGTCACCGCGGTGGTCGACCACGCGCTGACCCTGGCCGAGGTGGACCCGCAGCGGATCGTCGTGCACGGTTGGAGCTTCGGCGGGTATCTCGCGCCGCGGGCCGCGTCGGGAGAGCACCGGCTCGCGGCCTGCATCGCCGACAGCGGACCGTACGACCTGTACGACACGGTCACCTCGAGGTTCCCGGCGCTCCTCGCCGGACACCTCGAGGACGACCACGGGGCTGCCCTCAAGGTCGTCGAGGCCACGTTGCACCAGCTCCTGAAGAAGACCTCGGCAGGGTGGGCGCTGCGCCGGAACCTGTGGGTGCACGGCGTCGACGACCCCATGGAGCTCATCAGGATGACGCGCGACTACACGATGCGCGGGCGCGAGCACCTGATCGAGTGCCCGACGCTGGTCTGCCGCACGGTCGGCGACGACCTCTCCGTGTCCGCGCGGACCCTGGCCGAGAACCTCGGCTGCCCCACCGAGTACGTCGAGCTCGGCCCCGAGGAGGACGTCACGGGTCACTGCGAGATGACGGGCCGGGCCGTGTTCCACCAGCGCGCGTACGACTGGCTCGACGAGACGCTCGGGTACGACGGCGAGCCGTCCGCCCCATGACGGCGCTCGACGACCGGGAGCCTCTTCGTCGCGACCACCGGGGCGGCATCCAGCAGATCCTGCGCTGACCTCCTGCCACCTGCCACCTGCCACCTGCCACCTGCCGACCACCGGCCGCCGAGCACGAGGTTGCGGCCGCTACCCGCCCGAGAACGACCG
>NZ_JBHXBO010000027.1:0-27217 GCF_042726775.1 Oerskovia sp. NPDC060287 | reverse complement strand
CGACACGGGGCGGAGCGGGACGAACGAAGAGCCCCCTGGTCGAGGACCAGGGGGCTCTTCGTCGCGGACGGGGGCCGCCGGTGACGGGCGGACGGGGGAGTCAGGCCTCGTTCTTCGCCGCGGACTCGGCCTTACGGGCTGCGCCTCGCTCGGTCGACGCACCGGAGGTGGAGAGCTCGCCGCCCGAGGACTCCAGGTGCGCCCTGACGAACCAGTGGAACAGCTCGAGCTCGTGCAGGTGCCCCACCAGGAGATCGTTGCTCACGGTGTCCACGGTCTCGGTGTCCGCCGCGGCCTTGCGGTGCGAGGCGATCACGCCCTGGTAGACCTCGTCGAGAGCGCCCAGGTGGGCGATCGTCGACGCGCGACCCAGGTGGTAGTCCTCCCAGGTGCGCTCGGCGACGATCGCACCCGGCGTGCCCCGCGGCGGCACCCCCAACGTCGCGATGCGCTCGGCCGTGGCGTCGACCATGGCGCGCACGGCGTCCACCTGGGGATCGATCATCTCGTGGACCGCGATGAAGTGCGGACCCACGACGTTCCAGTGGATGTGCTTGAGCGTGAGGGCGAGGTCGTTCAGGGAGTGCAGACGCTCCTGCAGGATCGCCGCGACGTCCTTGCCCTCCTGGAGGGTGAGCGACGGGACGGTGTACTCCGGCAGGTCCTTCTGGGCAGCCATGTGGTCCTCCTCGAGTCGGGATGCGTGTCAGGCGCAGGGCGCCTCCACCCATCCTGGCCCCGCGTGCTCGTGCTCGCAGGTCCAGCGCGAGCTCACCGACGCCACCAGGTCCGTGGGACCACCAGGACGGCGAGCGCGCACAGCGCCAGCGCCGCCACGACGGTCCAGGACCCGCTGCCCTCGAGGCCCGAAGCGGCGAACGCCACGAGCGCGAGCCCCTGGCAGAGCGCCTGCACCAGGGCGGCGCGACGCAGGTCGAGCGCGAGGGCCCGCCGTTCGACCTCGCCCGTCCAGGGGACGCGCGCCACCCACCAGGACGCCCGGAGCACGAGGTGCACCAGCGGGAGGAGGGCGAACACGACCGGGTCGAACGCCGTCGAGGCGCCGAGGAGCGCGGCACCCCCCGCGAGGACGATCGCGTGCGGGACAGGGGGCCGCGGGAACCTGGTGACCGCCGCGGCGAGCGCGAGGCCGATCACCACGCTGCCGAGCAACGACGGGAGCAGGCTGTGCACGGTCAGGGCGCCGTACACGGCTGTGGGGCCGAACAGCACGGCGCGGAGACCGGGCCCGGGAACGGTCGGTCCGGTGGCCACCTCGGTCGAGGGCCTGGCGGCTGCTGGAGCCGGGCGAGCCGGAAGGCGCGCGTTCATCGGGACGTCCCTTGCGCGACGTGTCGTTGCCGGCGGGCCGCGAGCTCGAGCGCGGTCCGGGCCGATCGGGGCGTGCGGCCGGGCACCCCAGGATCGTCGTCGACCGAGGGCAGCCACCGGACCACGAGGATCCCTTCTCGACGCAGGCTCTCGAGGCGCTGCTCACGCTCGATGTGCGTGATCCGCCAGGCGAGAGCGACGCCGGGGTCGCCCCGCGGGACCTCGACCGTGGGCAGGATGTCGACGGCCACGACCGGATGGCCCGTACCGCGCCAGGTCCGGGCGATCGAGGCGCTCTCGTCGTCGAGGAAGGTCGAGAACATGTACACGAGCGCACCTGCCGGGATCTGCGGGGGACGCAGGCGGCGTCCGGGGTCTCCGACGGGGTGCGCGAGCGCGAGCGCGTGGACGATCCTGCGCAGCTGGCGCTTGCCTGCGGCCGGGGGCAGGGGACGTCGGACCCACCCGAGGTCCTCGAAGCCGACCCTGTCACCCCCGTCGAGCGCGGCCTGCGCGACCGACGCCGCGGCATTGCGTGCGACGTCGAGAGACGTCGCACGGTCCATGGGCAGCGGGCCGTTCCCGCGCCAGGTCGTGACGTCCGGTCCCACCTCGTCGCGCGAGTCGAGCACGAGCACGACCGTCGCCTCCGCAGTCGCCTGGGTGCGGCGCACGTAGAGGGTCTCGAGGCCCGGGGACCGTCGTGCGGTCGCGCGCCAGTCGATGCGTCGCAGCCGGTCGCCCGGCGCGAACGGATGGATGTCCCGCAGCTCGGTGCCGTCGCCGAGCCGCCGGGTCGTGTGCGGTCCGGTGAGCCCGACCAGCTGATGAGGCAGCGGAAGTCGACCGAGCGGCTGGGCCGCCGGCAGCACGAGGACCCCGGGTGCCTGCACGTCGTCGGGCCGTGACTCGAAGCCACCCTCGACGCTCGCCGCGACGTGGTCGACGCGGAACGTCCGGTGCGGCCCGGTCCGGGCCGAGCGGGTCGTGAGGTCGAGGGTCCTGGTCCCGTCCACGAGGACCGTGACGTCCGCGGCGTCGTTCCCCGGGCTGGTGACCCGCAGGCGGAGGGGTGCGGCGCCGTCGGGCACCTCGAGGCGCAGCCGCGCGCGCAGCTCGCCCGGTCCTGCCTCGCCCGCCTCGGCCGGGACGAACGTCGCCGTGACCGCCCCGCCTCGTGGGCGGGCGGTCCACGCCCACGAGGCGCTGAGCAGCGCCGGCGCACCGAGGACCGCGATGTCGGCGCGACCGGCGACGAGGCCGGTGATCAGCAGGGCGAGACCGAGCACGACCCCGGCCGCGAGACTCGTGGTCTGCATCCAGCCCGTCGGTTCTCCGCCCCCTGCAGGCGCCGTCATCGCGCTGCGCTGGCGACCGTCGCGGGGCCCGGGACGCGGTCGAGGATGGCCCGGACGATGGTCTGCGGCTGGGCGTTCGACGCCCACGCCGTGGGAGTCAGCGTGAGCCGGTGCGCGAGCACGGGGACCGCGACGCGCTTGACGTCCTCGGGGAGCACGTAGTCCCGGCCGTCGAGGGCCGCGACGGCCCGCGCGAGCAGGACGAGGGTCTGCGACCCGCGGGGCGAGGCCCCGACCTCGAGCTGGGAGTCGGCGCGCGTCGCGGCCACGAGGTCGACGCAGTACGTGACCACGTCGGGGTCGACGTCTGTCGCCTCGACCCCGGCCTGCATCGCGAGGACCGTCGCGGCGTCGACGACCCGGCGGACCTCGGCCTGCTCCTGACGGCGGTCGAGCCTGCGGCGCAGGACCTCACGCTCCTCGTCCCGGTCCGGGTACCCGACCGCGAGGCGCACCATGAAGCGGTCGAGCTGCGCCTCGGGCAGCGGGTAGGTGCCCTCGTACTCGACGGGGTTGGACGTCGCCAGGACGTGGAACGGGCGCTGCAGCGGGTACGTGCTGCCCTCGATCGAGACCTGGCGCTCGGCCATGGCCTCGAGCAGCGCGGACTGGGTCTTGGGCGCGGTGCGGTTGATCTCGTCGGCCAGGAAGAGGCCCGTGAAGACCGGCCCTGGGCGGAACACGAAGTCGGTCGTGGCCGGGTCGTAGACCGAGGACCCCGTGATGTCCGCGGGCAGCAGGTCGGGTGTGCACTGGAGACGGGCGAAGTCGAGCCCGAGCGCCGTGGCGAGACTGCGGGCCGCGAGGGTCTTGCCGAGCCCCGGCACGTCCTCGAACAGCACGTGGCCGCCCGCGAGGATCGTGGCGAGCGCGAGCTCGAGCGGGTCCCGCATCCCGACGACGGCCGTGCCGACCTCGTCGAGGATGCGGCGGCCGAGCGCGGCCACCTCGGGCACGCTGAGCGCGGGGGCAGGGGAGTCCGTCATCGGGTTCGCCTCTCGGTGGTGGTCGTGGTGGTGCTGGTGCGTGCGTCGTGGTCCGTACCGGTGGTGGTTCCGTCGGTCGCGTGGCCGTCCGTCTCGCGGCGCTGCGCGGCGGGCGCCCGACCTGGGCCCGCGGAGATGCCGCTCACGTCCTCGATCGCCGTGACCCAGGACCTCAGGACCGGCATGGTCGGTGGGCGCAGGTCGGTCGTCATCTGCTGGTGGACCTTCGGCCCGAGCAGCTCTGAGGCCGCGCGCTGCTGAGCGGGGTCCGTGCTGCGCAGGTCGACACCCTGGTCGGCCAGCGCCCTGGCCGCGAGCGCCAGGACGCGCTTGTGTGCGCGTTCGCTGACTCGTCCGTCGTTGCCGTGCATGGCCCAGGTGAGCTCGGAGAGGTCGCGTCGGGCGCCGTGGCGGTTGCGGTCGGGCAGGGCGTGGTGCTCGGGGTCGTCGCCGGGTCGTGTGCGTCGGTACAGGACGAGGAGGACGAGGGTGCCGGCGGTGAGGACGAGGGCGTGGGGCGGGTCGAGCCCGATGACGGCGAGGGCGGTGCCGGCGGTGAGGACGAGCCCGGCTTCGAGGAGGAGGCGTCTGCCGGTGGTGGGGCGTCGGCTCATGGGGTCGTGGCCTGTCCGGTGTCGTGGTGAGCGGTTCCGGTCCGGGTCGGGCTCGCGGCGGGTCCTGGTGGCGCGAAGGCGATGGCGAGCCGTTCGAGGCAGTCGCGCGCGGTCTGGACGTCGTGGTCGGCGAGGGGGTGGTTCGTGAAGCGGGCGCGCTGGTAGAGGCCGAGGAGAGTCGTGACGGCGTCGGGGTCGGCGGGGGTGGCGTCGAGGACGGTGGTGGTGAACTCGGTGGGGGTCTGGGCGGGGTGCCTGCGGTGGCCGGTGTCGGCGGTCGCGTCCTCGAGGGCGATCCAGGCGGCGGTGACGGCGTCGCGGGGGCTGCGGGCGGTGTCGAGGAGGTGGCGTGCGTGGGTGACGCCGCGCCGTAGGGCGGGGAGCTGGACCTCGAGGGTGGGGGCGGCGGTCACGGTGTCCCCTGTGGCGACGTGGTCGCGGTGGGGCTCGCCGGGTGCGGCGGGCTCGGTGCGGCGGCGGCGCAGGTAGAGGATAGCGATGACGACGAGGACGGCGGCGACGGTGACGGCGAGGTAGGTCGTGTAGTCGCCGATGGACATCCCGGCGGCCTGGCCGTCGAGCCCTGGGGGCAGGGTCTCGACGTAGGTGGGGCCGTCGATCGGGACGGGGGCTTCGGGGGGTGGGACGGCCGAGTCGTCGGGGGGCAGGAACCATGCGGGGCGGTCGTAGCTCCAGCGGGACCCGGCGGCGGCGCCGACGAGGACGAGTGCGATCAGGACGACGACACCCCCCAGTCGTGTCCGGTTGCTCATGCGGGCCGGTTCCTCTCGGCGTGGAGGCCGGCTGCTGCGGCGGTGAGGAAGGCTGCGGGGTCCTGGTCGAGTCCTCGGCCCATGGTGGAGAGGCCGACGGGGGTGGTGCGGAGCGCGTCGAGGAGCGCGGTGCCGGTCTCGGTGTGGGCGAGGCGGTGGCGCCCGTGGGGGGCGGCGAGGTGGGTGGCCTGCTCGGTGATGCGCGCGGTGAGTGCGGCCCCCCACCCGGGGAGGGCTTCGATCTCGGGGGTGGGGCGGGGCACGACGACGTCGCTGGCCGCGAGCGCCACCCGGCCGTAGGCGGTCAGGGAGTGGTGGGAGATGCCGAGGTGGCGGTCGCGGGGGTCGGCGCCGGAGACGCGCAGGGAGGCGACGGGCAGGGCGCCGAGCGTGGCGGCGGCGTTGAGGGCTTCGCCGGCGGCGACGCCGGAGAAGCCCCAACGGGTGCCGGTGCCGAGGTTGCCGGGTCCTTGGGCGACGATCGCGAGGTCGGCGCCGGTGACGTGGCGGGCGGCGAGGAGCCCGGTGTGGACGGTGACGGCTTCGTGGTCGCCTCCGTAGGCCTGTCCGACGGTGAGGCAGGTGTGGATCCAGCCGGCGTCGCGCAGTCCGGAGACGGTGCGGGAGAACGCTGCGGGCAGGGCGCCGCCGTCGGTCATGACGTAGGCGATGCGGGGGGCGGGGCGTCCGTCCTGGGCTGCGGCGAGGCGGGCGCCGGCGACGATCGCGGGCAGCGCGGAGTGCAGGTCGGCGACGACGACGGGCATGCCGGCGAGGTCGTCGGCGTCGCGCAGCGTGTCGTGGTGGGGGGACTCCTGCTCGTCGACGCCCAGGACGAGGGCTTGCAGGGGGGTGTAGCGGGCCTTGACGAGGTGGCCGGGGCCCGCGGGCGGGTCGGTGGGGAGCGTGTCGGGCAGGGCGACGACGAGCGCGTACCCGCCGGTGCCGAGCCCCCGGGCGAGGGCGCTGACGTTGAGGAGGACGCGGTCGCCGACCTGGGGGTCGCCCACGAGCTGCGGGTAGGCGAGCGCGCGCACGGTCCGGGGGCGTTCCTGGTCGCCCGGTCCTGCGGTCGCGGGCAGCGGTTCGTCGAGCTCGACGGTCAGTTCTTGCGCGCCCTGCCAGCCTCGGCCGCGCGACATCACCCTTGCAGATCGCCACGTCATCACACGGGTGAGGCTACCGTTCGTTAGCGTGGGTGCCGATGCCTGATCAGACGAGCCAACCAGTCAACCCTGCGACGAGGCTGTTGAACCTCGTGATCGCCCTCGTGAACACGAGCGTGTCGATGACGAAGCAGCAGATCCGCACGAGCGTGGCGGGGTATGCCGACGCGCCCTCGCCCGAGGCGTTCGAGCGGATGTTCGAGCGCGACAAGGACTCCTTGCGCGACCTGGGGATCCCGATCGTGACGGTCGACGCCGGGGGCCACAGCGACGACGTGGGGTACCGGATCGACCAGGACGCGTACGCGCTGCCCGCGGTGGACCTGACCCCGGCCGAGTTCGGGGTCCTGTCGCTGGCCGCGCAGTTCTGGCAGGACAAGACGCTGCGGACGGACATCTCGCGCGCCCTGACGAAGCTGCGGGCGGCGGGGGCGGGGGAGATCGCGAACGACGCGGTCGCGGGCCTGGCGCCCCGGGTGCGGGCCGTGGGTGACGCGTACGGGCCGTTGCTCGACGCGATCGAGGCGCTGCGCGTGGTGTCGTTCACGTACCGGGCGGCGTCCACGGGCGAGGTGCGCACGCGCACGGTCGAGCCGTGGCGCATCGCGGCGCGCCGGGGCGGCTGGTACCTGCTGGGCTTCGACCGCGAGCGCCAGGCGCCGCGCGCGTACCGGCTGAGCCGTATCGAGGGGCGGGTGCGTCTGCTGGGGCGGGCGGGGGCGTTCAGCATCCCGGAGGGGGTGGACGTCGACGCGCTGCTGGGGGCGCGCGCGGGGCGCGAGCTCGAGGCACGCCTGGCGATCGGTCCGGAGCGGGCCGAGGCGTTGCGTGCGCGGGGGCGCAGCGACGGCGACGGCACGGGCGAGGGGGCGGGGCCCCGTCGGGACGGGCGCGACGTCGTGCACGTGCCCTACACGAACGCGCACACGTTCGCGGACGAGATCGCGGGGTACGGTGACGCGGTCGTGGTGCTGAGCCCGCCCGAGCTGCGCGACGCCGTCGTGCGCCGGTTGCGCGCCGCGGCGCGCCTGGGGTCCGCGGACCTGGCCACGGGTCTCACCCCTTCCCCGACCGACCGGTCCCTCGACCGGGACGGCACGAGCACGACGACGACCGAGGAGCAGCGTGGCTGAGCGCGCGGACGACCGGCTGGTGCGCCTGCTGGGCATCGTCAGCTATCTGGACGGGGCGGGCGGCGTGCCCGTCGAGGAGCTCGCGTCCCGGTTCGGGGTCACGACCCGCCAGATCGTCGAGGACGTCGACGCCCTGTGGGTGTCCGGCACCCCCGGGTACTGGCCCGACGACCTGATCGACTTCGACGCGGACTCCCTCGAGCGCGGCGTGGTGCGCCTGACCGAGGCTCGCGGCATGACCCGGCCCCTGCGCCTGGGCACGCGCGAGGCGGTCGCGCTCATCGCGGCGCTGCGCGCCATGGGGGAGACGGGCGCGGTCCGCTCGGACCGGGCACGCTCCGACGTCGTCGCCTCGGTCCTGGACAAGCTCACGGGCGCGACGGGCGAGGCCGCCGCAGCCCTGGACGTGCGCCTGCCCACCGACGGGGACCCCGCGGTCGTGGCGACCGTGTCCTCGGCCCTGGCGAACCGGCACCGGTTGCGCGTGCGGTACGTGACGAGCGCCGACGTCGTCTCCGAGCGGGAGATCGACCCCGTGGCCCTGCACACCCAGGACGCCTGGTCCTACCTCCTGGCGTGGTGCTACCGCGCGCAGGGCCAGCGCACGTTCCGCCTCGACCGGCTCCTGGCCGCGACCGAGCTCGACGTCCCCACGGCCGAGCACGACCTGCCGACCGAGGTCGACTTCACGCCCACGGGTGACGCGCCCCTGGCCACGATCACGTTCGCGAGCCCGGCCCGCTGGGTCGCGGAGCAGGTCCCCGTGGAGAAGGTCCGCAACCTGCCCGACGGCGCGTTCGAGGTGTCGTTGCGCGTGACCAACCCCGTGTGGCTGCGCCGGCTCCTGCTCGAGCACGCCCGCCACGTCCTGGCCGTCACGCCCCAGGCCGTGGCCGACGACGTCGCGCAGGCCGCGAGCGCCGCCCTGGCCGCGTACGGGGAGCGTGCGGACGACGGTGGTGCTGTCGACGAGGGGCCGGACCCGGCCCCGGGCGTGCCCTCCGCGAACTAGGCTGGTCGGTATGTGGTTCACCATCTGGTCGGTCCTGGTCGTCGGCACGCTCGTCGGCGCGTTCTTCCTGGGCCGCGACCTGTGGCGCAAGGCCAAGGCGCTCCTGCGGCAGATGTCGGAGTCGTCGCAGGTCATGGACCGCTTCGCCCGGCGCACCGACGAGCTGACCGCCGCGGCGGCGGCCGCGCAGCCCAGCACCGCGCCCACCCTGTTCGACGACCCGGTGGTGCTGCACGAGCGCGTGGAGCACCTGCGCGCCGAGCGGGCCGAGCGCCGGGTCCTGCGCAGGACCCGCAACAAAGTGACGTGGGACCGCTGGCGCCGATTCAACGCGTAGGATCTGCGACAACAAGACTCGCGTCCGACTCCAAGGAGCCATCTCATGGGCATGCTGAAGCCCTGGCACATCATCGTTCTTGTCGTCGTCGTCCTGCTCCTGTTCGGGGCGAAGCGACTTCCTGACCTGGCACGCAGCGTCGGCCAGTCCCTCAAGATCTTCAAGAGCGAGGTCAAGGACCTGCGCGACGACGACAAGCCCGCGGAGCCTGCCGTCAAGGATGACGACGCCCCCAAGGCCTGACCCGTGTCCAGCTCGACCAAGACGTCCGAAGGGCGCATGCCGCTGCGCGAGCACCTGCTCGAGATCCGCAAGCGACTCTTCCTGGTCTCGTGCGGCCTGGTCGCCGGAGCGATCCTGGGGTGGTTCCTGTACCAGCCGCTCCTGGACGCGTTGCAGGCCCCGCTCGAGAAGGCTGCTGCGGAGCAGGGCAAGGTCATCAACCTGAACTTCTCGGGCATGGCGACCGCGCTCGACATGAAGATCAAGGTCTCCTTGTTCCTCGGGGTCATCGTGTCCTGCCCGTGGTGGCTGTACCAGCTGTGGGCGTTCATCACCCCGGGACTCACGTCGAAGGAACGCCGCTACGCCATGGGCTTCCTGGGGGCATCGGTGCCCCTGTTCCTCGGCGGGGCGTTCCTGGCGTGGTGGGTCCTCCCGCACGCGGTCGACATCCTGGCCGGCTTCGTGCCGGAGGGCGCGACCAACCTCACCGACGCCCAGGGGTACCTGAGCTTCGTGATGCGGCTGGTCCTGGCGTTCGGGCTGGCGTTCGTCCTGCCCGTGGTCCTGGTCGCCCTGAACTTCGCGGGACTCGTCCGGGCCAAGGCGCTGTTCGCGGGGTGGCGCTGGGCCGTGCTCATCGCGTTCGTGTTCGCCGCCGTCATGACCCCGACCCCGGACGCGCTCACGATGATCCTCGTGGCCCTGCCGATCTGCCTGCTGTACTTCGGGGCCGTCGGGATCGCCTTCCTGCGCGACCGCAGCACCGACAAGCGCGACGCCGCAGCCCTCGCCGGTGCCTGAGGCACCTTCGCGCCCGGCCCGCCTCGGTGTCGTCGTCAACCCGACGGCCGACCGTGGGCGCGGCCGGGGCGACGGCGCCCGCACGCTCGAGCTCCTGCGCCAGGCCGGGCACGACGTCCTGGACCTCAGCGCCCCCAACGCGCCCCTCGCGCTCGAGAACGCCCGCGACGCGGTCGCCGGCAGCAGCACCCGCGGTCCGCTCGACGCGCTCGTCGTCGTGGGCGGGGACGGCATGGTCCACCTCGGCGTCAACGCGGTCGCCGGGACCACGATCCCGCTCGGGGTGGTAGCCGCCGGGACGGGCAACGACTTCGCCTCGGCCCTCGAGCTGCCCGTGCACGACGTCGACGCGGCCGTCACCCTGCTCCTCGAGTCCCTGCGTGCCCGCGCCGCCGGCACGGGCGGCACCCGCCTCGTGGACGCGGCCCGCGCAGAGCCCCTCGACGACCGGCTGGAGCCCCGTCCCGGACGCGAGCGCTGGTTCTGCGGCGTCCTGTCCGCAGGCCTGGACGCCGCGGTCAACGCGCGCGCCAACGCCCTGACCTGGCCGCGCGGTCGCGCCAAGTACGTGCGCGCCGTCGCGAGCGAG
Organism: Oerskovia sp. NPDC060287; assembly: GCF_042726775.1. Taxonomy (NCBI): domain Bacteria; kingdom Bacillati; phylum Actinomycetota; class Actinomycetes; order Micrococcales; family Cellulomonadaceae; genus Oerskovia; species Oerskovia sp. NPDC060287. Next base: position 16,891 of record NZ_JBHXBO010000027.1, on the reverse strand, counting down.
CTCGCGCGCTTCCGCCCCTACGGGTACCGCATCACGGCCGAGCTCGTCGGCGCCCCGGACGCCCCGGACGCCGCGGCCGTCCTCCCCGCGGCCCCCGCGGCGTCAGGCCCCCTCGACCCGGCCGGGACAGCCCGGACCGCGCCGCCCGACGACGCCTCGCACCCCTTCGTGTGGGAGTCACCCGGGACCGTGGTCGCCGTGGCCAACGGGCCCCGCATCGGCGGCGGCGTCCTCATCGCCCCCGAGGCGTCGATCGACGACGGCCTGCTCGACCTCGTGACCGCAGGCCCGCTGACCCGCCTGGGCGCTGCCCGTGTCTTCCCGGGCATGTACCGCGGCAAGCACGTGCACCACCCGGCCGTCGACGTGCACCAGGCCCGCTCGGTCGTCCTGGAGGCCAGCGACGCCGGCGGACCGCCCCCACCCGCGTTCGCGGACGGGGAGCGGATCTCGCGGCTCCCCGTGCGCGTCACCGTCGTCCCCGGCGCCCTCACGGTCCTCGACCCCCGCGCCTACCCCGACCGCGTGACGGCACCACGCCACCCCTGACCCACCGGAGCGGAGGCGTGGGTGCCGCGGTGCCGGCGAGGCACAGCCGCAGGACGACGACGTCCCCCGGCTGCGCCTGACGTCGGCACGTCACCGGCGGACCGTAGGGTGGAGCCATGACCGCAGCACCCCGCTCCGCCGGGACCGACGAGACCCAGAGCCCCGCGGAGCGCTACGCGGCGTCGCGCGCGCTCCAGGCAGCCTCCCGCACCCAGCTCGCAGCCTTCCGTGAGGTCGTCGGCTTCCCGTTCGACGACTTCCAGGTCCGCGCCTGCCAGGCACTCGAAGAAGGACGAGGCGTGCTCGTGGCCGCTCCCACGGGAGCCGGCAAGACCGTCGTGGGGGAGTTCGCGGTCCACCTGGCCCTCGCCGGTGGGCGCAAGGCGTTCTACACCACGCCCATCAAGGCCCTGTCCAACCAGAAGTACGCCGACCTCGCGCGCCGCCACGGCGCCGACCAGGTCGGGCTCCTGACGGGCGACACGTCGATCAACGGCGACGCCCCGATCGTCGTCATGACGACCGAGGTCCTGCGCAACATGCTCTACGCGGGCTCGCGCGCCCTCGACGGCCTCGCGTTCGTCGTCATGGACGAGGTCCACTACCTCGCCGACCGGTTCCGCGGCCCCGTCTGGGAAGAGGTCATCATCCACCTCTCGGACGACGTCCAGCTCGTGTCCCTGTCCGCGACGGTGTCCAACGCCGAGGAGTTCGGCGACTGGCTCGAGATGGTCCGCGGCGACACCGCCGTGATCGTCAGCGAGCGCCGACCGGTCCCGCTGTGGCAGCACGTCCTGGTGGGCTCGCGCGACCGTGGGGGGCGCACCCCGGGGGAGGCCGTACGCCCGGGGACCGGCGCCGACCTGATCGACCTGTACGCGGGGCACGTGGACCCGACGGACCCCGGGGTCAACCCGCCCATCAACCCCGACCTGCTGGTCGCGTTCCGCAGCGGTGCGCGCGACGGCGGGTACCCGGGACGGGGCGGTGGCCGAGGCGATCGCGGGTACCGCGGCCGGGGCGGGCGTCCCGGCGGGTCGGGCGGCTACGGGAACCGGGAGGGGTCGGGACGCCGCACGCCGCCGCGTTTCGCGGTCGTCGACGCGCTCGACGCCGACGGCCTGCTGCCCGCGATCTTCTTCATCTTCTCCCGGGCGGGGTGCGAGGCCGCGGTGACCCAGTGCCTGGCCGCGGGCCTGCGTCTGACCACGCCCGACCAGGAGGCCCGGATCCGGGCGATCGTCGAGGAGCGCAGCGCGACGCTGCCCGCCGAGGACCTCGACGTCCTGGGGTACTGGACGTGGAGCGAGTCCCTCGCTCGCGGCATCGCGGCCCACCACGCCGGAATGCTGCCCATCTTCAAGGAGATCGTCGAGGACCTGTTCAGCAAGGGCCTGGTCAAGGTCGTGTTCGCGACCGAGACCCTGGCCCTGGGGATCAACATGCCCGCCCGGTCGGTCGTGCTCGAGAAGCTCGTCAAGTGGGACGGCACCTCGCACGTGGACATGACGCCGGGGGAGTACACCCAGCTCACGGGGCGCGCCGGGCGCCGGGGCATCGACGTCGAGGGGCACGCCGTCGTCGTCGACCACCCAGGGCTGGACCCCGTGGCCCTCGCAGGCCTCGCGTCCAAGCGCCTGTACCCGCTCAAGTCCTCGTTCAGGCCCACCTACAACATGGCCGTCAACCTCGTGGCACAGGTGGGACGCGAGCGGGCCCGCGACGTCCTGGAGACGTCGTTCGCCCAGTTCCAGGCCGACCGCGGCGTGGTGGGCCTGGCCAAGCAGGCCCAGGCCCACGCCGAGGCCCTCGAGGGCTACGCCCAGGCCATGACGTGCGACCGCGGCGACTTCTCCGAGTACGCCCGGCTCCGGCGCGCCATCGCGACCCGCGAGGCGGACCTGTCGAAGTCCGCGCAGCGTGCCCGCCGGGCCCAGGTCGTCGCGGACTTCGAGAACCTGCGCGTCGGGGACGTCGTCGAGCTGCCCTCGGGGCGCCGCGCCGGGTACGTCGTGGTCCTCGACCCCGGCAAGGACGGCGGGTTCGACGGCCCGCGCCCCACGGTCCTGACCGAGGACAAGCAGGTCAAGAAGCTCACGGTCGCCGACGCCCCCTCGGGCATCCGCACGGTCGGCAAGGTCCGCATCCCCAAGACGTTCAACCCGCGCGTGCCCGCAGCCCGGCGCGACCTGGCGTCGTCGCTGCGCAACGCGCTCGGTGCGTTCGTCGACGTCCCCGGGGCCCCGGCACGCGGTGGCGGCCCGCGCGTGCGGTCCTCGGCAGCCGACGACAAGGAGCTCACCCGGCTGCGCGCCGCCCTGCGTGCGCACCCGTGCCACGACTGCCCCGAGCGTGAGGACCACGCACGCTGGGCCGAACGGTGGGCCAAGCTCAAGAAGGAGCACGACGCCCTGGTGCGCCGCGTCGAGGGACGCACCGGTTCGATCGCACGGGTCTTCGACCGCATCTGCGACATCCTCACCCAGCTCGGGTACCTCGAGGTCGACACGCACCCGGCCGGGGGCGGTCCGCTCGACCGTGACGCCACGGGCGGCGCGCAGGCTCCGGCGCAGGACCCGGCGTCGGCTTCCCGGACCGGGACCGGTCGCCGCCCCGCCCCGGAGGTCAAGGTCACCGACGCAGGGAACTGGTTGCGCCGCCTCTACGCGGAGAACGACCTGCTCCTGGCCGAGTGCCTGCGCCGTGGCGTCTGGGACGAGCTCGACCCGGCCGGCCTGGCCGCCGTCGTCTCGACCCTCGTGTTCTCGGCCCGCCGCGAGGAGCCGGGCGAGCCCTACGTCCCCGGCGGACCTGACGGCAAGCTCGCCCGCGCCCTCGACGGCACCGTCGTGGTGTGGTCCGAGGTCGACGACCTCGAGGAGGCGCACCACATCGACGCGAGCGGCACGCTCGACCTGGGTCTCGTCGCCGCGGTGCACCGGTGGGCCAACGGCCGCAGCCTCGACGCCGTCCTGCGCGGGTCCGAGCTCGCCGCGGGCGACTTCGTGCGCTGGTGCAAGCAGATCATCGACGTCCTCGACCAGCTCGCCACGGCGGCCCCCACGCCTGCCCTGCGCAAGACCGCGATCCGCGCGATCGAGGCCGTCCGGCGAGGGGTCGTGGCCTACTCGAGCGTGTGACCTTCGCGTCACGCGGGGCTCCTCGCGCCCCTGGACGAGGCGCGAGGGGCGTCCGGTGGCCTATCGTGTCGTTTCGTGGCCTCCACCCTGTATCGCAACGGTGTCATTCATTCCTCGACCGACCCCTTCGCCGAGGCGATGCTCGTCGACGGCGGGGTGATCACCTGGATCGGCGCGAACGACACGGCCGCCGGGCTCGCCGCCCGTGCCGACCGCGTCATCGACCTCGACGGGGCCCTCGTGGCTCCTGGGTTCGTCGACTCCCACGTCCACGTCCTGGAGACGGGCCTGGCCCTGGCCGGGGTGGACCTGTCCGCGAGCGCCGGCGTCACGTCCCTGGCCGGCGCGCTCGAGGCCCTGCACGCGGCGGTGTCCGCGCGCCCGGCGTCCGAGGCCGACGAGGTGCTGCTCGCGTTCGGGTGGGACGAGCAGGGATGGCCCGAGCACCGGGCTCCCACCCGCGAGGAGCTCGACGCGGCGTGCGGGGGAGCGCTCGTCTACGCGGCGCGGGTCGACGTGCACTCCGCGGTCGTCTCGACGTCCCTGGCCCGCAGGGCCGGGCTCGAGGGGCAACGCGGGTGGACCGAGACCGGCTGGGTCACCGAGGACGCGCACCACAGCGCCCGGGACGCGGCGCGCGACCTGAGCCCCGAGCGCCGCACGGCCGTGTACCGCACGGCCCTGGACGCTGCGGCGCGCCGGGGGATCGTGTCGGTGCACGAGAACAGCGCCCCCTCGATCGACACGCGTGAGGGTCTGCGCGAGCTCATGGCGCTGACCGCCGACCCGGCGGGCGCCCTGCCGCACCTGGTCGCCTACCGCGGGGAGCTGTGCGCCACGCCCGACGACGCCCGTGCGCTGCTCGCGGACCTGCCCGGGCTCGCGGGCATCGCGGGCGACCTGAACGTCGACGGGTCGCTCGGCTCGCGCACCGCGGCCCTGCGGCACCGGTACTCGGACCTGACCGGGGCGCCGGGCGAGGCCGGCCCCGACGGGCGAGGCAACCAGTACCTGAGCGCCGAGCAGATCGCGGCCCACCTGTCCGCGGTCGCCGGCGCCGGAACCCAGGGCGGCTTCCACGTCATCGGCGACCGCGCCATGGACGCCTTCCTCGTGGGTCTGCGTGCCGCGGCCGACGCCGACGGGGCCGCGGCGCACCGCCGGGCCGCGCACCGCGTCGAGCACGCCCTGTTCGTCGACACCAACGCGCTGTCGACGCTCCTGCTGTTCGGGGTCTCGCTGAGCATCCAGCCCGTGTTCGACTCCGCGTGGGGCGGCCCGGCCGGCATGTACGCCTCGCGGCTGGGGCCCACCCGTGTCGGGGGCCTGTCCCCGTTCGCGGACCTCGCGGGGGCCGGGGTGCCCCTGGCCTTCGGGTCGGACTCCCCGGTGACGCCCCTGGACCCGTGGTCGGCGGTGCGTGCGGCCATGTCCCACGCGGACCCCGACCAGCGCATCTCCGCCCGGGCGGCGTTCCGGGCGCACACGCGCGGCGGCTGGCGCATCGCCGGCCTGGACCACACGGGCGCGGGCCAGCTGCGCGTCGGGTCCCCGGCCCACCTCGCGGTGTGGCGGGCCGAGCACCTCGCGGTGCAGGGCACGGGCACCACGGCCTCCTCGTGGAGCACCGACGCGCGCTCCGGGACGCCTCTGCTGCCCGACCTGACCGACGGTGCGCCCGACCCGACGTGCCTGCAGACCGTGCGCGACGGCGTCGTGCTGTTCGACACGTTCGACTGAGTCCTCCGGCGCCCTCCCGGGCCTGCGGGGCGGTCCGCCGCCCCGCAGGTGCCCGTTCGGATTGACACCACCGTGAGGACCGGTAAGTTCGTTGACGTGTTCCGGCCTTCAGCGCCGCGGGGGAGCGAGCCACCATCTCACCGTTCTCCCCGTGTGCCCTGATGCGCATCGGCTCGACCCGCGCGTTCAGTAGACAACACGGCCTCACCGGTGGCGGTGCGACGTGGTCCGAAGGACGCGCGGGTCGGCCCACATCCACCCGCTGACCTGCAGGTGCGTGGCGTAGTCTGCACGGGTGTCGACCCGTGAGCCGAGCCGCTGGCTGCTGATCCTTCTCGCCGCCGGTGGCGGCCTCCTGACGAACGCCGCCTTCCCCGACCGCGGGTGGTGGCCCCTGGCCTTCCTGGGCGTCGCCGCCTACTTCCTGGCCGTGCGTCGCGACGGTGCCTGGTGGAACGCCCTGGTCGGGTTCGTCTGGGGGCTGGCCTTCTTCCTCCCGCACATCCAGTGGGCGCAGATCGCCACGGACACCGTGCCGTGGCTCGCCCTGAGCGTCCTGGAGGCCGTGTTCCTGGCGCTGCTGGGCGCGATGTGGACGTGGGTTCGACGCATCGGGTTCGTGGGTCGCAACCTCGCGTGGCAGGTCGTGACGTTCTCCGTGCTGTGGGTCGCGATCGAGCAGTGGCGCTCGGAGTTCCCCTTCGGCGGGTTCCCGTGGGGCCGGCTCGCCTTCTCCCAGGTCGACTCCCTGCTGGGGCGCACGGCCTGGCTCGGCGGGGGACTGCTCGTCTCGCTGCTCACGGCCGCGATCGGCGTCCTGCTGGCCGTGTTCCTGCTCGAGTCGCGCCGCCTCAAGGTCTTTCCCGCCCTGTGCTCGCTCGCGACCGCGGCCGTGCTGCTGGGGGTCGGGCTCGTGGTCCCGCTCGACGTGCGCGCCGAGACCGGGACGCTCGCGATCGGCGCGGTCCAGGGCAACGTCGACGAGCCCGGGCTCGGGTCCTTCGCCAACCGTGGCGTGGTCCTGCAGAACCACGTCGACGGCACCCTCGCACTCCTCGACGAGGTAGACCCCGGCGAGCTGGACGTGGTCCTGTGGCCCGAGAACGGCTCCGACCTGGACCCCCAGACCACGCCCGACGTCGCGGCGGACATCGACGAGGCCGCGAGCGCCGTCGGCGCCCCGATCCTCGTGGGCGCCCAGGAGTTCCCCGAGTCGGGTGGGCGGTACAACGTGTCGCTCCTCTGGGTCCCCGGCGAGGGGGTCGTCGACCGGTACGCCAAGCAGCACCCTGCCCCGTTCGGCGAGTACATCCCGATGCGCAGCTTCGTGCGGATCTTCTCCGACCAGGTGGACCGGGTGACCACGGACATGATCGCGGGCGACGAGGTCGCCGTGATCGACCTTCCCTCCGAGCGGCTCGGGCGCACCGTGCGGCTCGGCAACGTCATCTGCTTCGAGGTCGCGTACGAGGAGCTGGTGCGTGACGCCGTGAACGCGGGCGCCGAGCTCCTGGTGGTCCCGACCAACAACGCCTCGTTCGGGTACAGCGCCGAGTCCACCCAGCAGCTGGCCATGTCACGCCTGCGGGCGATCGAGACCGGCCGCGCGACCGTGCAGATCTCGACCGTCGGGGTCAGCGGCATCATCGCCCCCAACGGGGCCCTGCTGCAGAGCACCGAGCTCTTCACCCCGGACCAGCTGATCGCCACCCTTCCCCTGCGCGACTCCCTGACCCCGGCCGTGCGCGCGGGCTACTGGCCCGGGTGGATCGCCGGGGGGCTGTCGGTCCTGCTCGTGGTCGCGGGCGTCACGGCTCACGTCAGGCGGGCACCGGCCGCGAGCGCCAAGGGCGGCAAGGGCGGCACCAAGCCTCCAGCGGCGAAGAAGACCGCGCGCCGGTAGCGGGACACCGGTTCGGTCGGCCCGCTCCACGGGAGCCCCGCTGCCCGACGGCGTCCCCTCCCGGGCGAGCCGCCCCGCCCTGGGTGCGCGCCGCCGTCGGGCACGCAGAGCGACAACCGAGCGTGCCGTCCGACGGAACGACGAAGGGCCCGGAACTCCGAGGAGTTCCGGGCCCTTCGAGGCAGTCGATCAGGCGCTGCGACGCAGCTTGCCGGCACGCAGGAGGCCGAGGCGCTCGTCGAGCAGCTCCTCGAGCTCCTTGATGGTGCGACGCTCCAGCAGCATGTCCCAGTGGGTGCGGGCAGGCTTGCCGGCCTTGGGCTCGGGGCGCTCCGCGTCACGCAGGAGGGCCTCCTCGCCACAACGACACTCCCAGACCGCCGGCACCTCGGCCTCGGTCGAGAACGGCAGGATGATCGTGTGCCCGTTGGGGCAGTCGTAGTGAGCCTGGAAGCGGGGGGCGAAGTCGACGCCCGCGTCGGACTCCATGCTCTTCGCGCCGATGCTCATTCCACGTAGGGACCGGTCGGCCATGGTGTCCTCCAAGGGGTAGCGGCAGGGTTGTCTATGGGGGTCAACGTCCGGCCGGCTGCGAGTGTTCCGGTCGGACGTGAAGGTCCGGTGAAGCAGGAGGCACGCCGAACCCACCCGTCGAGGCTGCCCAGCAGACCGTGCGCATCGGGTAGGACACGCACTCCCGCGAGACCACCGACCAGGTTTCCGGTTTTCGCGGGCAGGCGCAACTTCAAGCGCAGAATCGGGGTGTGACGTTGCTCCGTCACGTGCGCTCGCGCGCCCGGTCCGGCGGCAAGAAGCCAGGCGACGGGAGGCTCCTCGTCCACCACGAACGTGTCATCGGCCGGCATCGACCGCTGTGCGCCGACGTGACGGGGACGCGCCGGTGCGGGACGGAGGCGGCCTGTCCGGATAGTCTCCAATGCCACGATCGCGGTACGGTTCCTCGTGTGAGGCACCAGGGACACGGCGAGCAGCGGACGGTCGACCATGGCGACCGTTGAGGCCTACGAGACGACCGCCGGACGGCGGTACATGGTTCGCTACCGCACCCCCGAGCGCAAGCAGACCAAGAAGCGCGGCTTCAAGACCAAGCGCAGCGCCGAGGCCTTCGCATCCTCGCTCGAGGTGTCGATGCTCCGCGGCGAGTTCATCGACCCTGCGGCGGCCCGGTCGACGGTCCTCGAGCTCGGGGGAGCGTGGCTCCAGCGCCAGACCCACCTCAAGCCCTCGACGGCCCGCGCGATCGAGAGCTCGTGGCGCCTGCACGTCACACCCCGGTGGGGGAGCGTCCCGGTCGCCGAGATCCGGCGCACCGCGGTCCAGGCGTGGGTCTCCGAGCTGAGCGCCGCCTACAGCCCCACGACCGTCGCACGCGCGCACGGCGCACTGGCCTCCTTGCTCGACGACGCGGTCGACGACCGCCGCATCCTCACCAACCCGGCTCGCGGTGTGAACCTGCCGCGCAAGGTCCGCCGAGAGCACACCTACCTCGACCACCAGCAGGTGGCCGCGCTGGCCGCCGCCGCCGGCCGGCACGAGACGCTCGTCCTGGTCTTCGCGTACTGCGGGCTCCGCTGGGGCGAGGCCGCCGGCCTGCGCGTGAGGGACCTCGACATGCTCCGGCACCGGCTGCGCGTCAACCAGAACGCGGTCGAGGTCGGGTCGGACATCGTCATCGGGACTCCCAAGACGCACGAGCGACGCTCGGTCCCGTTCCCGGCGTTCCTCTCGATGCGGCTCGCTGCCGCGTGCGAGGGCAAGGGGCGCGACGACGTCGTCTTCCACGGCGACCGCGGCGACTACCTCAAGCGCTCGAAGTCCGGCACCGGGTGGTTCTGGCGCGCGGCTCGCGACGCGGGCATCGACGACCACCTGACCCCTCACGACCTGCGCCACACCGCGGCGAGCCTCGCCGTCTCGGCCGGGGCGAACGTCAAGGCCGTCCAGCGCATGCTGGGACATGCCTCCGCGAGCATGACTCTCGACGTCTACGCCGACCTCTTCGACAACGATCTCGACGGCGTCGCGGTCGCTCTGGAGTCCGCGAGACTGCGCGCAGTCTCGCCTGGCTAGTGCCCGTGGTGTGCCCACGGGGTGTGCGCTTGGCTCCTGCAGGCTCGTGAGAGTGGCGGAATTTCAACGTTCCGACGGGGGAGAGGCGCTCATGCCCCGTGGGTATAGAACTCACGGGGTAGGCGCATCCGAGGGCAAATCGGGCATCTTGCGACGAGAGTCGAACTGCCCGCATGCTGCCGGATGCGGATCGCGCATCTGCGCTCTCAGGGCTTCCTGACGAAGTCTGTCGTCATCAAGATACTTCGCCGCATGGCGGACTGGGCGACGGGTGAGCGCACCGCCCGGGTAAATCGATCGGGCGGGTCGGGGAGTGGCGGGCGGTCGGCACGCAGGGTACCGACCTGCCCGGCCTGTTGTTGCTCGATAGGGTCGAGCGACAAGGCGCCGCTCGTGGGACCGGCGCCGACGATCGACGAAGGAGCCACCCGGTGAGCAGCTCTCCAGGTCCGATGGACGTGACGTTCTCCGCACCGATCGGCGTGACCGTGCGCGGCGACGTGTGGTCTTGCGTCGAGGTGCCTGACTCGGTCGAGCTCCTGGGAACCGGCAAGGCCGTGCGGGTGGTCGCCACCGTGGACGGTCACGACCTGACGGCCGGACTGATGCCGACCGGGGCCGGCGGCCACATGCTCTCGATCAGCGCGAAGATGCGAAAGGCGCTCGGAAAGGACCTCGGTGACACGGTCACCGTCCACCTTTCCGAACGACTGACCTGAGGTTCGGACGGATTGTCGGGGATTTCCGGTGGCGCGGCGTGGAAACGCCGCACCGCCGGAGACCCGCCCATTGTTTCCGTGGGCGTCAGCGCCAGAACGAAGCCAGTCCACCAGCCAGTCCCGTGCCCTGCTCGTACCCGGCTCGCGCCGCAGCCGGACGAAGGGACAGGTCCATCGCGTGGGTTCCGAACAGGTGCTCGGAAGCGCTGTCAGGGAAGATCGTCTCGACCGCGCTGCCCCGTGCGCGGAGCTCGTCCACCTGCGCAGCGAGCTGCAGTCCCCACGCCGGTGGGGTGAACGACCTACCCGCGAACGGTGACAGCACCAGCACGCGCTCGTGCCCGGCGGCCAGGTCGGCGTTCTCGTTGCGGCGGTAGCCGCCGTCGACGTAGAGACGGTCACCGATCCTGTACGGAAGGCCGCTCGAGCAGCTCGCGGCGACGGCGTCCGCCAGGTCGACCCCGCTGAGGCGGTCGAACACGACCGGCTCGCCGGACTCGGCGTCGACGGCCGTGAGGAGCACCGTGCGCTGCGGCCAGTGCTGGCTCGGCAGCCGAGAAGCGACGGTGGCGCGCCACCGAGCGCGCCAGGACCCGTCCGACGCCGCTTCGCGGTCGAGGGCTGCGGCACCCACCTTTCGTCGCAGGTCAGCAGCGTCGTCCGCGGAAGCGATGAGAGCGTTCATCCGCTCCAGGTGGTCCACGACCGCGCGGTTCGGTGCATGTCCTCGGTCTCCGCCGGGTGCGCCGTTCGGACGTGGGGGAGCAGCCGCGAGGGTCGTCGCGAGCAGGTCGGTCGGAGATGCGCCGGCCACCTGGGCGGCGGCAGTCGAACCGGCCGACGTCCCGACGGTGAGGTCTGCTGCTGTCACGTCGAGCCCGGCATCGAACAGACCGGCGACGACGCCGATCAGCCAGGCGTTGCCCGTCGATCCGCCGCCCCCGAGGACGAGCGCCCGCTCGCCGACAGGGAGCTGCGGCAGGCTCTGGTCAGTGTTCGAGGAGTCGCGGGCCGGGGAGGAATCAGGTGAGGTGTTCATGGGAGTCGCCTTTCGCGAGGTGCTGGGCGAGCGCTCCCTGCGACGACTAGCTCGGTCGCGCGATCGTGGACTGCAGGGGAGAGCCCGGTACGGGTACGGCGTTCACGGGTCTCACCTCCTCGACGACGGGTCACGATCAAGGCGACGCTAGCACGCCGCACGCGCAGTCGACCACGGAAATTCTCCGCCGACCGAACCTCGGTATGCCCAGACGGCTGTTTCGATACCTTCCGACCTGATCATTTCTCGCCATTGCCGTGCGGAATCTCATTCCTCGCTCCAGGCATCTCTTCATCGATTCTCCGAGCGAGGACGGAGTGAAGAACCTCGGCGACGCGAGGTCTTTCTCCGAGACGCGAGCGGGCTCGCCGCCGGTCACGATCGAGCAGATCTGGAGAAGCGCACGACGGCGCCCGTCAGTAGCGTCGAACCTGACGACAGACCCACCGAGAAGGGGAACCACGATGACCGGCACCACGAAGTCGACCAAGACCGCCAAGGCCTACGAAGGATTCTCGGCCGAGGAGCGCGCGGCGATGAAGGAGCGCGCCAAGGAGCTCAAGGCGTCCGCGAACCGGGCCGAGGCGGAGAAGGCTCAGCTCGAGAAGATCGCGGAGCTGTCCGAGCCGGACCGCTCCATGGCCTCGCGGATCCACGAGCTCGTGGCCGAGCACGCGCCCTCGCTCGCGCCGAAGACCTGGTACGGGATGCCCGGGTGGGCCAAGGACGGCAAGATCCTGTGCTTCTTCCAGCCTGCGGAGAAGTTCGGCGCTCGCTACCCGACCTTCGGCTTCAACGACGTCGCCCAGCTCGACGAGGGCACGCTGTGGCCCGTCGCCTATGCCCTCACGGAGCTGACGGCGGAGAACGAGGCGACGATCGCCGAGCTCGTGAAGCGGGCGGCCGGCTGACCGACAGCGGGCGTCGCCACTCCGTCACTGTGCGGATCGGAGCGCAGAAATGCGCTCTGACCTGCACGGATACACATCCGGGAGCTGACAGCTGGGGGAGTGGCGGGCACACGTCTCCTGGCCGCGGCGCCCCGCATCGTCTGGCACCATGCTCACCATGCCCCTCGACATCCTGCTGGTCGCCGTCTCGCAGCGAGGCACGAGCTCTCGCCGTCGCACGCTGAGGACCTTGGCAGCCACCTGCGACACCGAGGGCGAGCTCGTCCGGCTGGCCGCGGCGAGCGGGCGGCCGTTGCTGGCGAAGATCGACCCGTACGGAGATCTCGTCCTGACGTCGTCGGAGGCGGACCAGCTGGTCGCCGAGCTGCGATCCGTCGACGGCGCGGCTTCCGGGGCCGCTGCGCGCATCGTGGACGAGGTCGTCGGCCTGGCCGAGCGGTGCGCCACCGATGTGACCACGGAGCTGCACCTGATCGGTGACTAACGGTCCGGTCCACAGATCGTTGGAACGACGCCCCTTCCAGCCCCTCTCGACCGTCACCCGGCAACGCCGATAATGTACATTATGTCATTATGGCCGAACGGGGCCACCCCTCTCGTGCGGCCAGACGGGCCCCTGGGCGCCCTGAGCGACCACGCACAGTACGACTGGATCGAGCCTCGCCGGTCGCACGGCGTGCATCAGGATCGCACGCGGCGGACTCTCTCCTTCGCAAGGGCGTCGAGCAGCGGCGCGCAGCAGCCTCTGGAGTCGACGATGAGCTCAGGACCGTTCGCGGCCGCGCAGTCTGACAGGCCGACCGTCGTCGAGCCGGCGCCGTCACCCAGGAGCTCGCCGGCGCCGACCGGCCGTCGGCTTGCGGTCCACGGCGCGCGCGCGACCCTCGTGGCGCTGCTCCTGGTGACGACGCTCGGCGTGGCGGTGCTCGCGGCTGCGCTCGCCTCGATCTTCGCGGTCCTCACGGCCCCCTGGTGGATCTACCGGTTGTGGCTCCGCCCTGCGCTCGACCGGTCCCCCTCGAGTGCGGGCGCCCTCCTGGATGTTCGGCCCGGGCGGGACGGCGACGCGCCCCTCGCTGCGTCGTCGGGCATCTGAGGGCGCAGCTGCCCGCCCTCTTTCGCGATGGCACTGCTGGGGGTACTCTCCTAGATAAGGACATACAGGACAAACCATTGTGTTTGTCACAACACCATGCTCTGAGGGGCGAACGGGAGGACCGGTCCCCTCCAGCGTGTCAGTGGCGCCCCCTATGCTCCGGATGTCCGATGTCATCCCGTTCCCAGGAGTCGCACGGTGGTCGCCCCTCCCCGCCTACGTCGTGTCACGGTCGCCGAGGCAGTCGCCACGTACTTGTCGTCGGTGTCCGCGGAGACCGTCAGGGGTGTCCTCTCCCCCACGACCCAGCGCAACTACGAGCGCGACCTCCGAGAGCTCTCCTCCCTCGCCGGACCGGAGACGATCCTCGACGACATCACGGGCGACGACATCGACGACTTCCTCCTGCGCTACCAGATCACCCCCGACGGCCGGTACGCCGATCCCCGGACCAAGCCCGACGGCCCCGGGAGGTCCGCCGCGACCGTGAACCGGTTCCGGCAGTCGATCTCCCGCTTCTTCACGCACGCGGCACGCGACGGCTGGGTCCAGGCCGACCCGATGCAGTGGGCCTCTCCCCCGGCCAGGCTCCGCGGCGGGCTGCGTGTCGCCAGGACCGCACTGTCCGCGACGGCCGCGCAGTCGCTGCTCGTGACGGCGAGCACCAAGCCGCGCACGGGCGACGCCGCGTCGCCGCTGCGCACCGCGTCGGGCGCGACGGCACCGCGCGTCGACCACGACCTCGCCCTGCGAGACCGCCTCATCATCGCGCTCCTGCTCATCCTCGGTCCGAGGGTCTCCGAGGTCGCTCGCGCGGACATCGACGACTTCGTCCGCGAACCGGACCAGACACGCTGGCGGATCAAGGGAAAGGGCGGGGCCGTCCGCACGGTCAGCCTGTCCGAGCCGCTGTCGCGCGCTCTCGAGGAGTACCTCGCCGGCCTGCGCCCCCAGCTGCTCAGCCGGCGCCCCGGCGACCCTGATGCGACCCGTGCCCTCCTCCTCACCTGGCGAGGCCGGCGCATCGACGCGCAGGCGATCCGCGCACTCCTCAACCGGTGCATCGCCCGCATGCCCGACGAGTACCGACGGGCCGCGACCCCTCACGCCCTGCGACACACGACCGCGACGCTCCTCGTAGCCCAGGGATGGGACGTCAAGGTCATCGCCGAGCTGCTGGGGCACGCGTCTATCGCGACGACAGGCGTCTACCTCGACCGCATCGAGGGCGAGCTGGCCGCGGCGATCCGGTCGCACCCACTCTCGACCGGGCTGCCTGCGGAGATGGGGAGCGAACCGCCAGCCGAAACAGACAGAGCGGGTGAAATCGGCACCCGGCAGCCCTGACAGCGCGAGGGTCGCGGCCAGTCCGGCCGACGTCACCCTTTTTCTCCGGGTGCTCCCGGCTTCCTGAGGCTACGGTGAGCAGGTGCGCCCCTCGAAGACCTCTCCCGTCCAGCTCGCCCGAACGGTGATGGCCCGTGCGGCAGTTCTCACGATCGCCGTCCCCATGACCGTGGCCACGGGGCTCGTAATCGCCGATGCGATCCGCAAGCGCCGGGTCACGGACCCCAGCAGGTTCCCCCGTTCGGCTCCCGCCGAAGGACGGATCGGCGAGACGTCGACCACGATCTTCACCTACGGGGACGACCTCTACCGAGAGATGCTCGCCGCCATCCGCGGCGCCAAGCGTCGCATCATGCTCGAGACGTACATCTGGAAGGGCGACGAGCTCGGCCAGGAGTTCAAGGACGCCCTCGTCGAGGCCACCGAGCGCGGCGTCGAGGTCTTCGTGATCTACGACGGCTTCGCGAACCTCGTGGTCCCGCGGGAGTTCCTGACGTTCCCCTCCCCCATCCACGTCATCCGGTATCCCGTCTTCCGTCCCGGTGTCCTGGTGCTCAACGTCCGCAAGTCCGGGCGAGACCACCGCAAGATCCTCGTGGTCGACGACGAGATCGGCTTCGTCGGCGGGTACAACATCGGCGCGGTGTACGCGACGCAGTGGCGCGACACGCACATCCGGCTCGACGGCCCGTCGGCCTGGGAGCTGCGCAACGCGTTCGTCGACTTCTGGAACTCCAACCGCAAGTCCCACCAGCCGCCGCTCGAGGACCCGGGCTCGCGCCTGTGGCTCCCCGAGCTCCGCGCGGCGCGCAACGCCCCCGCACACCTGGTCTTCCCGATCCGCGGCATCTACCTGGATGCGATCGACCGGGCCTCGGACCACATCTACATCACCCAGGCGTACTTCATCCCCGACCGGGAGATCCTCGACGCGCTGCTCATGGCCGCACAACGCGGTGTCGACGTCCGTGTCCTGGTACCCGAGCGCTCCAACCACGTCGTGGCCGACTGGCTCTCGCGCGGGCTCTACACCACGCTCCTGCGGGGTGGGGTCACGATCTGGCTCTACAAGGAAGCCATGGTCCACGCCAAGACCGCGACGATCGACGGCCGCTGGACGACCATCGGTACCGCCAACATCGACCGCCTCAGCCTGACGGGCAACTACGAGGTCAACCTCGAGATCGTCGACGCGGGCATCGCTGGACAGATGGAGAAGGTGTTCGACGTCGACCTCAGCAACTGCCGCGAGCTGACGCTGACGGAGTGGTCGAGCAGGTCGCTCGCGGCCAAGCTCGGAGAGGTCGCACTGACCCCGCTCCGCCCGCTGCTGTAGAGCCAGGAAGGCTCACTCCCTCGTGGCGTCCGCGATCTCCTCCTCGGGGCGCGGCGGGACGGTCTCGTCGATCTCGATGACGGGTACCTCGTCGAACTCGGGGTGCTCGCGCAGGAGCTCCTGCGCGACGGCTTCTGGGTCGCGGTGGGCCTGCTGCTCGGTCATGGTCGGCTCCTCGGGGTGACGTCGAGGTGCTGTCCCACCTCGAGCGGACGGTAGTCGTAGGTCCCGCCGGTGCGCCCCACCCCGAACAGGCGGTGGACCAGGCCGAGCCCGGCGGACGAGAGGATCGCGTCGTGGATCGGCACCACGGTCCACGGGTCCAGCGCCCGGACGAAGTCGATGCCTTCCGACACCTTCATCCACGGCGCCGACACCGGTGCGAGCAGCACGTCGAGACGCCGGTCCGTCAGCGGTGGGACGAGCGAGTCACCCGGGTGGTAGACGCTCGCACCGCCCGCCGAGAACAGGTACGTGACGTTCGAGACCCGCGGGATGTCGGGATGGATCACCGCGTGCTGACCGCCTCCGACCAGCACGGCGAAGGGCCCCAGGTCGAGCACGTCACCCGGTTCGACGACCCGGTACCTCTCGCCGTCGGGGACCTCCCCCAGCAGGTCGAAAGCCGCCTGCGGACCGATCATCACCAGGTCCGGGCGTTCGTCGAGGGCCTTGCCGACCGCCGCGACGTCGAGGTGGTCCGGGTGCGCGTGCGTCACGAGGAGCGTCCCGGGGTCGGCGAGCGCGGCCGACGTGTCGGCGAACGTCCCGGGGTCGGCGAGCGCGGCCGACGTGTCGGCGAACGTCCCGGGATCGACAGTGAGCGTGGTTCCTTCGTGGCTGAGTGCGACGCAGGAGTGTCCGTGGAACGTGAGGCGCATGAGCCTTCCTTCGACTGGGAGCTGCTGCTTCAAGTGTGCCGTGCGCGGCCGCGTGCGGCGCGAGGTGGCTCGGACGCGACCGCGTCCCGCGCTCCCGCGGGAGCTCCGTCGTCGGGCTCCCGCTTCTCCGACGACGACG
>NZ_JBHXBO010000026.1:0-27737 GCF_042726775.1 Oerskovia sp. NPDC060287 | reverse complement strand
CCAGCTGGTGCGGGGCCTCTCGGCTGGAGCGGATGACGGGAATCGAACCCGCGCTATCAGCTTGGGAAGCTGAAGTTCTACCATTGAACTACATCCGCATGACGTGGAACCCTGCAGCTCGCAGGCCGTCCCCGGCCGGTGCGAACCGGTCAGGAACCGGTGTGCGTCCACGATCATACCCAACACGGGCCATGATGCCAGCATCGATGCCCGCGCTACGCCTGAGGAGGCGCCTTGTCCGAGAACCCGTACCAGCAGCAGCCCACTGATCCTGCGGCTGGAGCGGACCCGTACGCGGCGCAGCAGCCCGCGTACGGCCAGCCTGCCCAGCCGGGGTACGGCACACCGGATGCCGCCGGTGCGCAGGGCTACCCGCCGGTCGACCCGGCTGCGGGCCAGCAGGGCGGCTACGGCTACGGCGGCTACGGCACCCCCGCAGACCCGTACGGTCAGCAGGCCCAGCCCGGCTACGGCCAGCCTGCGCAGCCCGGCTACGGCGCGCCTGCGGACCCGTACGGCCAGCAGCCCGGCTACGGCTACGGGGCCCCGACGGACCCGTACGGCCAGCAGCCCGGCTACCAGCAGCCCTACGGTGCGTACGGCGCCCAGCAGACCGGCTACTACGAGGACCCGAACGCCAAGTCGCGTCTCGCGGCGGGTCTGCTCGGGATCTTCCTGGGCAGCCTCGGGATCCACCGCTTCTACCTCGGGTACACCGGGGTCGGCGTGACCATGCTGCTCATCTCGGTGCTGTCGCTGGGCTTCCTCAGCTGGGCCGTCGCGATCTGGGGCCTGGTCGAGGGCATCCTCTACCTGACGTCCAAGTCGGGGCAGTACTCGGTCGACTCGACGGGCCGACCGCTGCGGAGCTGATGCCGTGCCCACCCGAGGTCGGTCAGGCTCAGCCCGTCTGACCGACCGGCCTCGGGTCGGGCCTCCGGGGTACCGGCCCGCGCCCGCCGCCCCCCGCCGTGTCCCCGACGACCTCGCCGGACCATCTCTCAGCGCCCGCCCGGCGCGGAGTACCGTTGCCCCGTGCTCCTCTCCGACCGCGACATCACTGCCGAGATCGACGCCCAGCGGGTCCGCCTCGACCCCTACGACCCCGCGATGCTCCAGCCGTCGAGCATCGACGTGCGGCTGGACAAGTTCTTCCGGCTGTTCGACAACCACAAGTACCCGTTCATCGACCCGTCGACGGACCAGCCGGACCTGACGCGCCTCGTCGAGGTCGAGCCGGGCGAGCCGTTCATCCTGCACCCGGGCGAGTTCGTCCTGGGAGCGACCTACGAGCAGGTGTCCCTGCCCGACGACGTCGCGGCCCGCCTCGAGGGCAAGTCCTCCCTGGGCCGCCTCGGGCTCCTCACGCACTCCACGGCCGGTTTCATCGACCCTGGTTTCAGCGGTCACGTGACGCTCGAGCTGAGCAACGTCGCGACGCTCCCCATCACGTTGTGGCCGGGCATGAAGATCGGCCAGCTGTGCTTCTTCCGGCTGTCGTCGGCGTCGGAGCACCCCTACGGCTCGTCGATCTATGGTTCTCGGTACCAGGGTCAGCGGGGCCCCACGGCCTCGCGTTCCTGGCAGAACTTCCACCGCACCGACGTGTGATCCCCAGCCGGCTCACCCGAGCCCGCCAGATCGGACGTTCTCACCGCAGAGAGGCTGACACCACCGTGTCCCAGGCGCCCAGCTCGACCCTCCAACCGTTCCCCGCGTCGTCGGCGCAGGGCCACCAGGCGCGGCACCTGCTCGCGCTGCCGGGGGACGTCGAGATCGACGAGGTCGAGACCCTTGCCGTGTCCAGGTTCGCCGGGGCGCGGTGGGACGTGGCGCCGTCGGGCACGGATCCCCTGACGCCGGCGCCCCGCACGGCCAGGCCGGGGGAGCCCGGTGTCCTGCGCACCTCGCGGCACTCGACGCTCACGGGGCCCTACTCGCCGTGGTCGGCGGACGGGAGCAACCCGGGTCTGCCGCCCGGCACGGAGCAGGTGTACGACGTCGTGTGCCCGCGCGAGCGCGGCGACGTCCCGTTCCCCGGTGGTGGGGACCGCGACGGTGTCGGGCGCGCTTTCCCCGCGGGCCTGCCCACCCGCGAGGAGGAGCGCGTCATCGCGTGGCTCGTCGAGGTCGCACGCCGCCTGGGCGGCTCGATCCGGGTGGACGCGGGCAACCCGGCGGCGCCCGCGGTCGTGCTGACCCCGGACCCGGGGGTCGCGGTCGACATGTCCGTGTTCTCGGACGTGTGGCTCGACCCGGAGGCCGCGCTCGCGGTCGTCTCGAACGTCCACCCGCGCGTGGCGCTCGCGACCGAGGGGCGCTCGTACGGGGGCCCGCCCCAGGGCATCGGCGAGCTGCCGCTGTACCGGGGCGAGAAGATGGACCCCGAGCTGCGGCGCGCGCTGCACGCCCAGGCAGACGACATCGACATCGCCGCGCTGACGAGCGGCAAGGTGCTCGACGGCTACGGCCTGATCATCGACATGGGGGTCGACGGCCTGGTGGCCGTGGAGATCGGCGGCGAGGAGCAGCTCCCGCTCCTGCTGCGCAACCTCCCGTGGGCCTCGCAGGGCGCGGTCGCCTACCGGTTGCGCTGGGAGCCGCGCGACCTGGTCGAGGCGCAGACGGAGTCGCCGTCGTTCGAGCTGAAGATCGCGCGCAAGCGCGCGGCCGAGCTGATCGCGACCGTGACGCGTGCGCTCTACGCCGCGGTCGGTGGCGAGATCGCCGACGAGGCCGACTTCCTCGTGGACCCGCAGGACATCTGAGCAGGGGGTGCGGGCCGGGCGGGCCCGCACCCCGCCACCGACCCGCCCGCTCCCCGGCCCGGAGCGTGGTTGCGCTCCCAGAGGGGCCGCGAATACTCTGTGCCGAGTAGTCGAAGACGGGCGAGAACGGGCGAGGCGGACATGGCAGACGACGCAGCGTCCGGCGACGGCGCCACCGCACGGCGCCGTGCGAACGCCCTGGCGCTCGCGGTCCTCGCGCAGCTCGCGGAGCGCCACATGCACCCGTACGAGATCGCGCGCACGCTCAAGGACCGTCGCAAGGACGAGTCCGTGCGGCTCAACTACGGCTCGCTCTACTCGGTCATCACGGCGCTCGTGCGCGACGGGTTCATCGAGCCCGCCGGCACCGAGCAGGACGGGAACCGTCCGCAGCGCACCGTCTACCGGCTGACCGGCGCGGGCCGCACCGAGGTAGACGACTGGATGCGCGCCCTGCTGGGTGCGCCCGTCAAGGAGTACCCGCAGTTCATGGCGGCGCTCAGCTTCCTCCCGCTCCTGGGGCCCGACGACGTCGGGGACCTCCTGCGCACCCGTCTCGTCGCGCTGCGGGTCAAGGTCCGCAGGATCGAGGACGACCTGGAGGACCTGGACCTCTCCGGCACGGACCGGCCCGAGGTGTCCGAGCTCGCCGTCGCGGACTCGCGCTACGAGCTGGCGATCCTGCGCGCCGAGCTCGCGTACACCGAGGTGCTCGTGCGGCGCATCACCGACGGGACCCTCGGAGGGATCGACGCGTGGCGGTCGGCGGCCCGCTGACCGCCGCTCCGCAGGGGTTCGGCGGCTCGCCGCGTCGTGGTCCGCTCGTGTGTTCCCGCTGAACCTGTGACATCACCCACCGATCCTCGGGGCGCCGAGTGGTCACCAAGGCCTCGTTGAACGGTAAAATACTTACCGGACCCGGTGTGTCTCCGGGCCGTCCTCTGCATGCGCGCTGTCGCGTCGTCCTGGTCGGTCCTGACGGCAGCCCCTGGTCCACGTTCTCGCCCACCCGCCCCCGACCAGGACGGAGCGGACGTGCTCTATCTGCTCGTTGCGCATCTGGCAATGGCACTCGGCGCGCCCGCACTCGTCTCGGTGCTGGGCCGCAAGGCGTTCTTGGTGATGGCCCTCGCGCCCGCCTCCGCCGCTGTCTACGCCCTCAGCTGGACCACGCGCGTCATGGACGGCGTGCACCCCACCGAGGTCACCCAGTGGGTGCCCGGGCTGGGGCTCGAGCTCGCCTTCCGCATGGACACCCTGTCCTGGCTCATGCTGCTGCTCGTGGGCGGCGTGGGTGCCCTGGTCCTCGTCTACTGCTCGGCCTACTTCTCTCCCACCGCCTCGGGCCTCGGGCGCTTCGGCGCCGTGCTCACGGCGTTCGCGGGGGCCATGGTCGGTCTCGTCACGGCCGACGACATGCTGCTCCTGTTCATCTTCTGGGAGCTCACGACGGTCTTCTCGTACCTGCTGATCGGCCACTACGCCGACCGCAAGGCGAGCCGAAGAGCCGCGATGCAGGCCATCATCGTCACGACCGCAGGCGGCCTGGCGATGCTCGTGGGCGTCGTGATCCTGGGCGTCCAGGGCGGCACCTTCCGGCTCTCGGAGATCATCGCGGACCCCCCGACGGGCGGAGCGGTGACCGCCGCGATCGTGTGCCTCCTGGCAGGCGCGGCGAGCAAGGCCGCGCTCATCCCGCTGCACTTCTGGCTCCCCGCGGCCATGGCCGCGCCCACCCCGGTCAGCGCTTACCTGCACGCCGCAGCCATGGTCAAGGCCGGCGTCTACCTCGTCGCGCGCTTCGCCCCCGCGTACTCCGACACCACGGTCTGGCGCACGATCGTCATCGTCCTGGGCGTGGGCACGCTGCTCGTGGGCGGTTACCGAGCGCTGCGCCAGCACGACCTCAAGCTCGTCCTGGCGTTCGGCACCGTGAGCCAGCTCGGCCTGATCGTCCTGCTCGTGGGGCTCGGGACGCGGTCCGCCGCGCTCGCAGGCCTGGCCATGATCGGCGCGCACGCCATGTTCAAGGCCTCGCTCTTCCTCGTGGTCGGCGTGGTCGACGCCGCGACGGGAACCCGTGACCTGCGCCGGTTGACGGGCGTCGGGCGTGCGCTGCCCCTGACCGCGCTCGCCGGCGCCCTCGCGACAGCCTCCATGATCGGGCTGCCGCCGCTCGCGGGCTACGTCGCCAAGGAGGCCGCGCTCGAGGCCCTCCTGCACGGCGAGGGACCCACGTGGGTCGACGCCGTCGTCCTGATCGGTGTGGTCGTGGGCTCGATGTTCACGGTCGCCTACGGCATCCGGTTCTTCTGGGGAGCGTTCGCGACCAAGAAGCACGTCGCTGCGGCAGTGGCCCGCGCCAACGAGCACGTCCGCCTCAACGCGACCGGCAAGCAGCTCGTCGCCCAGCGCGGCGCTGGGCTGCCGCTGCCGGACGAAGCCCCGATCGACCCCGCACGCATCCACCGCCAGCCCGCGCTCCTCGTGTGGCCCGCCCTCGTGCTGGCGCTGCTCGGCCTCGCGGCCGCACTCGTCCCGCACTTCGGGGAGAACCTCCTCGCGCCCTACGCCGACACCTATCCCGCGGGCGAGCCGGGGCACCTGACCCTGTGGGCCGGGTTCACGCCGGCGCTGGGGCTCACGGTCCTCATCCTCGCGGTCGGCGCCCTGCTGTTCTGGCAGCGCAAGGCCGTCGAGCGGTTCCAGGCGTCGCTCTGGACCGGTCCGGAGGCCGACCGCACCTACCGGCGGATCATGCGCCGCCTCGACGAGGTGGCGGCCGACGTCACCGCGGTCACGCAGCGTGGTTCGCTGCCGTTCTACCTCGGCGCGATCCTCGTCGTGCTCGTCGTCGGGCCCGGCCTCCTGATGTTCATCGGCGGGCAGTGGCCCGAGCAGGTCAAGGCGTGGGACCGCCCGGCCCAGGTCGCCGCGGTCGCGGCCATCTGCGTCGCGTCCATCCTCGCGGCGCGCTCGCGCCGTCGCCTCAAGGCCGTGATCCTCGTGGGCATCGCGGGCTACGGCAACGCCATGCTGTTCCTGCTGCACGGTGCCCCCGACCTCGCGCTCACGCAGGTGCTCGTCGAGACCATCACCCTCGTGGTCATGGTCCTGGTGCTCCGCAGGCTCCCCCCGTACTTCTCCAACCGGCCGCTCGCGACGTCGCGCTGGGTGCGGCTGGTCCTGGGCGTCGCGGTGGGCGTGGTCATGATGGGCTTCGCCCTCACGGTCCCGCTCGCCCGCGTGGCGAGCCCCATCTCGCTCGACTTCCCGGCCGAGGCGTTCATCCACGGCTACGGCAAGAACATCGTCAACGTGACCCTCGTGGACATCCGCGCCTGGGACACCATGGGCGAGATCTCGGTGCTGCTCGTCGCGGCGACCGGTGTCGCGTCCCTGGTCTTCCTGCGGACCCGCAGCGGCGAGATCCTGCGCGAGCGCAACGCGACGTCGTCGGGCGCCGCGACCCCCGGCATCTGGGCCAACGAGGAGGACCCGGGCGCCGCGCTGCGCCGCCGCGGCGTCGACGAGGCGGCCGCCGAGGGCAAGCAGCCACGCATGCTCGTGTGGCTGAGCGCAGGGCGCACGCTCGCCCCGCAGCGACGCTCGGTCATCTTCGAGGTCGTCACGCGCGTGCTCTTCCACTCGATGATCGTGTTCGCGATCTTCCTGCTCTTCTCGGGGCACAACGCCCCCGGTGGCGGGTTCGCGGCCGGCCTCGTGGTCGGGATCGCGCTCATCGTGCGCTACCTCGCGGGCGGACGCTACGAGCTGGGCGAGGCCGCGCCGGTCCACCCGGGCCTGCTGCTGGGCACGGGGCTGTTCCTGTCCGTGGGGGTGGGGCTGATCGGCCTGATCATGGGCGGGAGCGTGCTGCAGAGCGTCGCGATCGACCTGACGCTCCCGCTCGTCGGGACGATCCACCTGGTCACGTCGCTGTTCTTCGACATCGGGGTGTTCCTCGTGGTCGTCGGCCTGGTCCTCGACATCCTGCGCACGCTCGGTGCCGAGATCGACCGCCACGGCGAGGCCGCGGCCCGGGAGGACGCGGGGCCCATGGAAGCGATGGAACCGGACCAGATCGGAGGGGGGCGACGATGAGCTCGACGAACCACCTGCTCGCGCCGCTCCTGCTGCCGGCTGCCGACATCGACCCGGCAGAGGTCGCACGGACCACCGACAGCATCGACATGACCCCCAGCCTCATCCTGGTCCTGGCGATCGGCGTCCTGTTCGCGACCGGCGTCTACCTGCTCCTCGAGCGCAGCCTGACGCGCGTGCTCATCGGCTTCATCCTGATCGGCAACGGCGCGAACCTCATGTTCCTCGTCGCGGGGGGACGCGCCGGTGGCGCACCGATCATCGGGCAGACCGCGCCGGCCCAGATGAGCGACCCGCTCGTCCAGGCCATGGTCCTGACCGCGATCGTCATCACCCTGGGCCTCACGGCCTTCGTGCTCGCCATGGCCTACCGGTCGTGGCAGCTGCACGGCCACGACGAGGTGCAGGACGACCTCGAGGACCGCCGCGTCGCGCGCCATGCCGCGCGCAACGCCCCGGCGTTCGAGGACAGCGACACCGAGGAGAGCGGAGCAACCCTGGACGACGAGGCCGCCGAGGTCTACGACGAGACCGACGGCGACGGCGACGGGGAGACCGACGCGCGCGACGGGAACCGTCCTGCGCCGGACAAGGCACGCAGACCACGCAGACCCGGCGCCGGAGGAGGTGAGGGCAGATGAGCTTCCCCTACAGCTTCGCGACCCTCGTCCCGCTGCCGGTCGTCCTGCCGCTCTTCGCGGCAGGCCTCGCCCTGGCGCTGTGGCGCCACCCGCGCGCCCAGCACATCATCTCGGTCGCCGCGCTGGCCCTGGTGCTGGCCGCGTCGATCGGCCTGCTCATCGGCGCCGACAGCGGCCCCATCGTGGTCGACGTCGGGGAGTGGGCGGCGCCCGTCGGCATCGACCTGGTCGCGGACCGGCTCTCGGCGCTCATGCTCACGGTCTCGAGCTTCGTGCTGCTGTGCGTCCTGCTCTACTCGCTGGGGCAGGGCGTGGCCGACGGGCACGACAAGGCGCCCGTCTCGATCTACCACCCGACCTACCTGGTCCTGGCCGCGGGCGTCGCCAACGCATTCTTGTCGGGCGACCTCTTCAACCTGTACGTGGGCTTCGAGATCCTGCTCGCCGCGTCCTACGTCCTGCTGACGCTGGGCGGGACGGGGGAACGCATCCGCGCGGGGTCCATCTACGTGGTCGTCGCGCTGCTGTCGTCGGTCATCTTCCTCGTGGCGATCGCGCTCACCTACGCCGCGACGGGCACGGTCAACCTGGCGCAGCTCGCCGAGCGGCTCCCCGACGTGGACCCCGGGGTCCGCATGACGCTGCAGCTCCTGCTGCTGCTCGCGTTCGGGATCAAGGCGGCGATCTTCCCGCTCTCGGCCTGGCTCCCCGACTCCTACCCGACCGCGCCGGCCCCGGTCACCGCGGTGTTCGCGGGGCTGCTCACCAAGGTGGGCGTCTACGCGATCATCCGCACCCAGACGCTCCTGTTCCCGGACAACCGGCTCGACACCGTGCTCATGTGGCTCGCGCTGGCGACCATGGTGATCGGGATCCTGGGCGCCGTGGCGCAGAACGACATCAAACGTCTGCTGTCGTTCACCCTGGTCAGCCACATCGGGTACATGATCTTCGGCATCGCGATGGCCTCGGAGGCCGGGATGGCGGCGTCGATCTTCTACGTCGTGCACCACATCACCGTCCAGACGACGCTGTTCCTCGTCGTCGGGCTCATCGAGCGGCGGGGCGGGTCCACGTCGCTCGACAAGCTGGGCGGCCTCGCGAAGATCGCGCCGGGGCTCGCGATCCTGTTCTTCGTCCCCGCGATGAACCTCGCGGGCATCCCGCCGTTGTCGGGCTTCCTCGGCAAGGTCGGTCTGCTCCAGGAGGGCGTGGCCCAGGGCACGCCGCTCACGTGGGCGCTCGTGGTGGGCAGCGTCGTGACCTCGCTCCTGACGCTCTACGCGATCGTCAAGGCGTGGAACAAGGCGTTCTGGCAGACGGCCCCGGTCGAGCTCCCGTCGACGGGCACACCGCGCGGCATGGTCGGGCCCACGACGGCGCTCGTCGCGTTCGGTCTGGCCCTCACGTTCGCCGCGGGCCCGCTCTACTCGTACGCCGAACGGGCCGCGGGGAACCTCATGCAACCCTCGACGTACGTCGACGCCGTCTTCCCGGACGACTCGGGGCGCGGGCAGGGAGTGTCGAGCGACCTCGTCGAAGAGGAGCAGCAGCAGGGAGGTGACGACTCATGAGCCTGCACCGTCGCAGAGGTCCCCTCGCGGGCGGCTGGTTCGGCCGCCTCACCGCGCAGTGGCGCACCGTCCTCTGGTTGACCGTCGTCTGGGTCATGCTCTGGGGCGACCTGTCCTGGGGCAACGTCATCGCGGGCGTCATCATCGCGAGCCTGCTCATCACCTTCATGCCGCTGCCGTCGATCGCGACGAGCGGGACGGTCCGTCCCTGGCCCCTGCTCGTGCTGATGTCCCGGTTCGTCGCCGACCTCGTGGTCGCCTCGTTCCAGGTGAGCATGCAGGCCTTCCGGTTCCACCACACCCCGCACGGGGCGGTGGTGGGGGTCAGGCTCCGCAACCCCTCGGACATCTACATGACCATCACGGCCGAGCTCAGCTCGCTCGTGCCCGGCTCGCTCGTCATCGAGGCGCACCGGCTCACGGGCATGCTCTACCTGCACGTGCTCGACCTCGACGCCGCGGGAGGCGCCGACAAGGTGCGTCAGGACACGCTCGACCTCGAGGCGCGCGTGCTGCGCGCGTTCGCGTCCAACGAGGAGCTCCAGTCCGCGGGGCTGTACCACCTCCCGGGCGAGGCGCCCGTGCCCGCGGGAGCGGCGCCGTCGGGCACCTCGACCACGGGGGGACCCGGGGAGCGCCGAGCCGACCGACGCACCGACCGACGCACCGACCGACGGGAGGGGAAGCGATGATCGTCGTCGTCCTGATCTGCGCAGTGCTCCTCGCCGCCGCCGCGACGCTCGCCGTCGTCCGGGCCGAGAAGGGCCCGTCGATGCTCGACCGCACCATCGCGCTCGACGTCTTCACGACCACGCTCGTCGGGACCATCGCGCTCGAGGCCGCCTGGTCTCGACGCACCGAGACCATCCCGATCCTCGTCGTGCTCTCGCTCGTGGGCTTCGTCGGGTCCGTGACCATCGCGCGCTTCGCGTCCGTCGAGCCCGAGGGCGAGCGGCGCATCAAGACCCGCGAGGAGATCGCGGCCGAGGAGGCCGAGCGGCTCGCTGCCGAGGACGACGAGCGGGACAAGGCCGCCGACCCCGAGCACGGCGCGGAGCACGAGCCCGACGATCCCGCGGAGGCAGATGCCGCCGCGGCCCCCGAGGTCGACGGCACGACCGGACCCGAGGAGGCACGCTCATGAGCTGGACCGTGGTGGCCGACGTCGTGGCGGCGATCTTCCTCCTGTGCGGAGCGTTCCTGGCGTTCGCCGCAGGAGTCGGCGTCGTGCGGTTCCCGGACCTGCTGGCGCGCATGCACGCCGCGACCAAGCCCCAGGTCCTGGGCCTGATCCTGGTCCTCATCGCGCTCGCGCTGCGGCTGCGCAGCTGGTCGGCCGTGGGCATGCTCGTGCTCGTCGTGATCTTCCAGCTCATGACGTCGCCCGTCGCGGCGCACATGGTCGGTCGCGCGGGCTACCGGACCGGGAAGGTGCGTCCGGACCTGCTGGTGCTCGACGACCTCACGGCCGACCAGGAGGCCGCCGACCGCGAGAAGGACGAGGCCGACCGGGACGCGGCCCGGGCCGCGTCGGACCCGCCCGCCGGGGGGAACGCTCCCCGGGAGTGACGCACCGGCCCGCCGAGGGGAGGCGTCCCCGCGCGCTGCTCGGGGTCCGGTGATAGACCCGCTACATGACCTCGTCGACCCAGCCGCCCTCGTCGTCCCCCGTCGCCGACAGTCCCCGCGTCGTCAAGACCGAGGAGCACGCCGAGAGCGCACTCACGGTGATCGTCGCGTTCGGGGCGAACCTGCTCATCGCGGTGGCCAAGTCGGGGGCTGCGGTCATCACGGGCTCGGCGTCGATGGTCGCCGAGGCGGTGCACTCGTGGGCCGACACGGGCAACGAGGTGTTCCTGCTCCTCGCGAACAAGCGCTCGCGCAAGCCCGCGGACCACGACCACCCGCTGGGGTTCGGGCGCGAGGCGTACGTGTGGTCGATGTTCGCGGCGCTCGGGCTGTTCGCCGTGGGCGCGGGAGTCTCGATCACGCACGGCATCCAGGAGCTCGTCCACCCGGAGCCCGCCGACGACTTCGGGGTCGCCTACGCGGTCCTGGCGCTCGCGTTCGTGCTCGAGGGGACGTCGTTCCTCCAGGCGAACCGTCAGGCGCGCAAGGAGGCCAAGGCGGCCGAGCGCGACCTGCTCCAGCACGTCCTGGTCACGTCCGACCCGACGTTGCGGGCCGTGTTCGCCGAGGACGCCGCGGCGCTCATGGGGCTCGTCGTGGCGTTCGTCGGGATCTTCCTCCATCAGGTCACGGGGTCGCCCGTCCCGGACGCGATCGGCTCGATCGTCGTCGGGCTGATCCTCGGTGTCATCTCGTGGATCCTCATCGACCGCAACCGCCGCTTCCTCGTGGGCGAGCCTGCGGGGGCCGCGACGCGCGACGCGGCGCTGCGCGAGCTGCTCGCCGACCCCGAGGTCGAACGGGTGACCTACCTGCGTCTGGAGTACGTGGGTCCGCGCTCGCTCTACCTGGTCGCGAGCGTCGACCTCGTGGGTGACGCCGACGAGCACGTGGTCGCCGAGCGCATCGACGCGCTCGAGCGTCGTGCGACCGCGGCCCCGGTGATCGCCGGGGCCGTGATCTCGGTGTCCCCGGCGAGCGAGCCGTCGCTCGTGCCGTCGGACGAGCCGAGATAGCGCGGGTGGCGCGCGGCGCGCCTCGTCAGGCGGGCAGCCGCGCGTCCAGCCAGCCGAGCACCTCGTCGAGGAACACGCTGCGCGCGGGCTCGGGAGACAGCACCAGGTCGTGCGCGCCGCCCTCGATCTCCACGAGCGTCACGTCGTCACCGAGCCCCGGGGCGCGGTCCTTGATGTGCTGGACGTCCAGGACGCTGTCCGTCGTGACGACCTCGGGGTGCCAGCCCTTGTTCGGTCCGGACCGCGTCGAGGTCAGGACGAGCACGGGGCACTCGATGTGCAGACCGCGCGCGACCTGCGCGTGCCCGCGACGGATCTCGCGCAGCCAGCCGGCCCGGACGGGGAAGCCCTCGTGGGGCTTCCAGCCGAGCTCGTAGTCCCACTCGCCCCCGGTCCCGGCGTGCAGCGCCTGCCCGTAGGCGTCGTCGAGCGACCCGACCTTCAGGCGAGGGGCGAAGCGCCCGACGACGTCGATCACCCGGGTCGAGACCACGCGGTCGAACCAGCTCGAGTTGAGGTCGAACCACGGGCTGTTGAGGACGAGAGCGGCGACCTTCCCCGGCCGTGCGTTGGCCCACAGGCTCGTGACGAGGCCTCCCGTCGAGTGCCCCACCACGACGAGCTCGTCGTGCCCCTCGGCCCGGATCGTGGCGGCCGCGGCGTCGAGGTCCTGGGCGTAGACGCTCAGGTCGTCGACCATGTTGGGGTCCTTGCCCGCCTCGGTCCAGTGCGCGAGCGAGCGGCCGTAGCCCCGCAGGTCGATCGCGTAGAACGCGTAGCCGTGGTCCTCGAACGCGTCCCCGAGATGGGCCTGGAAGAAGTAGTCGACGAACCCGTGGACGTACAGCACGGCCCGACGGCGTCGCTCACCTCCCGCGGGGGGCGTCGCCTTGCGGACGAGCGTCGCGGTGTCGCCGTCGGGGAGGTCGAGCGTGCGGGCGACCCACTCGGGGCCGAGGACGTCCTGGTGCCAGCCGTTCGTCATGGTGCAGCCCTTCGCCCGCGTACTCGGGCGGTATCGCGGTGCCGCCATTGTGCCCCCCGCGGGGAGGCCTGTCAGGACGAGCGGGACCTCGAGGTCCCGCTCGTCCCGGCACGGCCGGGTGGTCACCGCGCCGTCGCGCGCGGGGCCCCGTCGGCTCGCTCACCCTGCCGAGCGGGCGAGGGCCGCCGATCAGGCGGGAGGTGCGGGGCTCGCGGGAGGAGCGGGAGGGCCGGCGGGGGCCGGGGGTGCCGCCGCCGGGGCCGGACGCAGGTCCTCGCGCAGGCGCGTGGTCTCGTCGAGCTCGGAGTCGTCGGCCTGCTCGGTCCCGGGCTCGGTGACCTCTGCCGTCCAGGTCTGCGCGGGCTGCGGAGAGGCGGCCGGAGGCGCGTACTGTGCGGGCGCGTCGGGAACCTGAGGACCGGGCACGTGCGGCGGGGCGAACTGCTGACCGGCGGTCGGTGCGGGCGGCGCCGGAGGTGCCGGCGGGGTCTGCTGCGGTGCGTACTGGTCGACCGGGACGGCCTGGGCCCCGACCTCGTGCGGGGGCTGCGCCGGGTACGGCGGCTGACCCGTGAGCGCAGGCTGCCCGGGGTACGTCGGCTGCGCCGGGTGCGCAGGCTGCCCAGGGTACGGGGGCTGTGCCGGATAGCCCTCGACGGGGGCGCCGTAACCGTACGGCTGGGCGACCGGCGCCTTGCGGGGGCGCAGGAGCAGCCAGGTGACGAGCCCGATGGCGACGAGCCCGAGGAGCACGATCACCACGATCGCGACGAGGACGAGGTTCACAGGGCACCCCCGGCGGTGAGGTCGGAGGGACGCTGGCCACCCGTGCGGGCCGGTGCCGTCGTGCGGTCGCCACGGTCCGGTGCGAGGGTGGCAGGAGGTTCGAGCCGTCGTGTAGTCACGCCCCCAGCATCCCGTGGATCACGGGACGAGAAAAGGGGAACCACCCGTTGGGACGGCAGCCGTCGTGCCCGGCTGCCGACATGACGGACAGACTTGAGTGGAATAGGCTCAAGTTTGGTCGCGTTGATCCAGGTAGACCCAGACCCCAGAAGTACCGGAGACCCCATGGACACCAAGTTCACCACCATGTCCCAGCAGGCCATCGGCGAGGCGATCCAGACCGCCTCGGCCGCCGGCAACCCCCAGCTCGAACCCGTCCACCTGCTCGCCGCACTGCTCACGCAGGAGGGTGGCGTCGCCGTCGGGCTCCTCGACGCCGTGGGGGCGAACGCCCAGGCCATCGGCCAGAAGGTGCGCGCGGCGCTCGTCGCGCTGCCCACAGCGAGCGGCTCGGCCGTCGCGCAGCCGACGGCGTCGCGCGCGACGTCGACCGCCCTCGACCTGGCCTCGAAGGAGGCCCAGGGCATGGGGGACGAGTACGTCTCGACCGAGCACCTGCTCATCGGCATCGCCGCAGGTTCCTCGCCCGCCGCGCAGATCCTCACGGACGCCGGGGCGAGCGCGGACGCGCTGCGCTCGGCCCTGCCCGCGGTCCGCGGCTCGGGCCGCGTCACCAGCCCCAACCCCGAGGGCACCTACAAGGCCCTCGAGCAGTACGGCCAGGACCTCACCGCTGCCGCGGCCGAGGGCAAGCTCGACCCCGTGATCGGGCGTGACTCGGAGATCCGCCGCGTCGTGCAGGTGCTGTCGCGGCGCACCAAGAACAACCCTGTCCTGATCGGCGAGCCCGGTGTCGGCAAGACGGCCGTCGTCGAGGGCCTCGCCCAGCGCATCGTCGCGGGCGACGTCCCCGACTCGCTCAAGGGCAAGAAGCTCATCTCGCTCGACCTCGCGGCCATGGTCGCGGGAGCCAAGTACCGCGGTGAGTTCGAGGAGCGGCTCAAGGCCGTCCTGGAGGAGATCAAGTCCTCCGACGGCGAGGTCGTGACCTTCATCGACGAGCTCCACACCGTGGTCGGTGCGGGGGCCGGCGGCGAGGGCGCCATGGACGCGGGCAACATGCTCAAGCCCATGCTCGCGCGCGGCGAGCTGCGCCTGGTCGGCGCCACGACCCTCGACGAGTACCGCGAGCACATCGAGAAGGACCCGGCCCTCGAGCGCCGCTTCCAGCAGGTCTTCGTGGGCGAGCCCTCGGTCGAGGACACGGTCGCGATCCTGCGCGGGCTCAAGGAGCGCTACGAGGCGCACCACAAGGTGACGATCGCGGACTCGGCGCTCGTGGCCGCCGCCGCGCTGTCCGACCGCTACATCACGGGCCGCCAGCTCCCCGACAAGGCGATCGACCTGGTCGACGAGGCCGCGTCGCGCCTGCGCATGGAGCTCGACTCCTCGCCCGTCGAGATCGACGAGCTCCAGCGGGCCGTCACGCGCCTCGAGATGGAGGAGGTCGTGCTCTCCGAGTCCGACGACCCCGCGTCGCGCGAGCGCCTCGAGAAGCTGCGTGCCGACCTGGCCGACCGCCGCGAGGAGCTGTCCGCGCTGACCGCACGCTGGGACGCCGAGAAGGCGGGCCACAACCGCGTCGGTGACCTGCGCGCCAAGCTCGACGAGCTGCGCGTCCAGGTCGAGCGGGCCATCCGCGAGGGCGACCTCGAGACCGCGGGTCGTATCCAGTACGGCGAGATCCCGCAGCTCCAGGAGCAGCTCCAGGCCGCCGAGCAGGAGGAGGCGTCGATCGACAGCGACGAGTCCGCCACGGCGCAGCAGGCGCCGATGATCGCCGACAAGGTCGGCGCGGACGAGATCGCCGAGGTCGTGTCCGCGTGGACCGGCATCCCCGCGGGCCGCATGCTCCAGGGCGAGTCCGAGAAGCTCCTCCACATGGAGGACGTGATCGGCAAGCGCCTGATCGGGCAGAAGGCCGCGGTGGCCGCGGTGTCGGACGCCGTGCGGCGTTCGCGCGCGGGAGTGGCGGACCCCGACCGCCCCACGGGCTCGTTCCTGTTCCTCGGGCCCACGGGCGTCGGCAAGACCGAGCTCGCGAAGGCGCTCGCGGACTTCCTGTTCGACGACGAGCGCGCCATGGTGCGCATCGACATGTCGGAGTACAGCGAGAAGCACAGCGTCTCGCGCCTGGTCGGTGCCCCTCCGGGCTACGTCGGCTACGAGGAGGGCGGCCAGCTCACCGAGGCCGTGCGGCGCAGGCCGTACTCGGTCGTGCTGCTCGACGAGGTCGAGAAGGCGCACCCGGAGGTCTTCGACATCCTGCTCCAGGTCCTCGACGACGGTCGCCTGACCGACGGCCAGGGCCGCACGGTCGACTTCCGCAACGTCATCCTGGTGCTGACGTCGAACCTGGGCTCGCAGTTCCTCGTGGACCCGCTGCTCGACGACGCGGCCAAGCGCGAGGGCGTCATGTCGGCCGTGCGGGCGAGCTTCAAGCCCGAGTTCATCAACCGGCTCGACGACGTCGTGATCTTCGACGCGCTGAACCTCGACGAGCTGGGGCGGATCGTGGACATCGCGGTCGACCGGCTCGGCGAGCGGCTCGCGGACCGTCGCCTGACGCTCGAGGTCACGGCCGGAGCGCGCGAGTGGCTCGCGCTCGAGGGCTTCGACCCCGCGTACGGGGCGCGCCCGCTGCGCCGTCTGGTGCAGCGCGAGATCGGCGACCGCCTCGCGCGCAAGCTGCTCGCGGGCGAGATCGCGGACGGCGACACGATCGTCGTCGAGCGTTCGCAGGCCGAGGGCGAGGGGCTCGAGCTGAGCGTCCGGCAGTGACGCACCGGTGAGGCGCGCGTCGTCGGGCGGGGGATCCTCCTGCCCGACGACGGCGCTCACCCCGTGCGCGGAAGGCCCGGTCCCGGAAGGGGCCGGGCCTTCGTGCGTCCCCGGACGGACTGCCGGGCGACGGGCCGGGCGCTCGGGTGGTGGCCTCTCAGCGGCCGCGGCCGCGGCCCGCGGTCAACAGCGGGAGGCACACGGTGTCGACCATGTCGGTGAGGGCGGCCTCGTCGATGTGCCCCTGGAAGAGCAGCTCGTGGCGGACGAGGACGAGCGGGATCTGCAGGACGCGTGGCGGCAGGGGCTCCGGCCCGATCTCGCCGCGTCGGCGCGCGGCGTCGATCGCCGCGCCCAGGATCTCCTGCGCGGAGGCGGTGGCCGCCTGGTCGAGGTACGGGAGGAAGTCCTCGTCGACCTCGGCCATGAGTCCACGCAGGGTGCCCAGCCCGATCCGCTCGAACCGGACCACGAACGCGCGGCCGAGCGCGAGCAGGTCCTCGCGGAGGCTCCCGGTGGTCTGTGTCGGCAGGTCGGCCGGTGCGTGCCGGACCCAGGCGTCGACCACCATGAGCGCGCGCGAGGGGTAGCGGCGGTAGATCACGGGCTTGGACGTCCGTGCTCTGCGGGCGACACCTTCGAACGTCAGGCCGGCGTAGCCGCGCTCGGCGAGCTCCTCGCGGACGGCCTCGCGGATCGCCTCGTCGAGCTCTTCGCCACCCCTGCGCGCCGGAGGCGCCGCGGTGGGCGCCTTGGCGGACTCTGCCACCGCGTCCTCCTGAGTACGTTGCGTTTCTTCGGTCGTGAGCCTACCGTAGGTGCAAGATACGGTACGTATCGTGTGCTGAAAGAGGAGTGGGCTCATGCCGCGTTGGATCAGGCCGTTCGTGGTCCTGCTGGTCGCCCTGGGTGCGGGCGCCCTGCTGATGGCCCCCATGGTGTCGATGGAACCCCGGGACCTGCCGGTCGCGGTCGTCGATCTCGACGAGGGGATGGAGACCGCCGCGGGGCGGGTGAGCGCCGGCGGGCAGGTGGCGGCGGCCGTCCAGGAGAACGACGGCGACGGGATGATCGAGTGGGTCTCGCTGAGCTCGCAGACGGAGCTCGACGCGGCCCTCGCGGACGGCGACGTCTACGCGGCGCTCGTGATCCCGGCGGACTTCACCGCGTCGCAGGCCGCAGCGCAGCAGGGGGCGGGCGAGGTGAGCGCGCTGCGGCTCGTGATCAACGAGGGCAAGAACCCCATGGTGACCAGTCAGCTGTCGGGCTCTCTGGCCGCGCTGGCCCCGGGGTCCGGGGTGCCGGTGCAGACCGAGTACTACGACGAGGTGCCCGAGTCGCTGGGCATGCTCGCCAGCTTCCTGCCCATGGTCTTCATGATCCTGACCTACATCTCGTCCTACGCGACCGGCATCGTCATCCGTGCGACGTTCCCTCTGGCGAGCACCGGTCGGGGTCGGACGGTGCTCGTGCAGCTCGGGCTGGCGGCCGCGGCCGCAGCCGTCGTCGGGGTGGCTGCGTCGTGGGTCCTGTCGACCATGGCCCCCGCGGCGGGCCTGCCGGTCGGCGACTCGGCGGTCTTCCTCGCGATCTCGTCGTTCGCCCTCATGACGCTCGTGATCGGGTCGGTGAACTGGCTCGGCACGGCAGGGATGGTCGTGCCGGTCGCGATGCTGGTGCTGGGCATGGGGACCGCCGACCTGCCGTACGAGTTCCTGCCCGCCTTCTGGCAGGACTTCGTCCACCCGTGGAACCCCTTGAGGTTCCTCGCGGACGGTGGGCGGGCCCTGCTGTTCCAGGGCGCCGGGTGGTGGAACGCGGCCACGCCGGGCATGGTGATCGCGGCCGTCGTCGGTGCTGTCCTCGTCGGGACGTCGGTGCTGACCCGTCGTGGCCGCGCCCGGGAGACCTCGCACGACTCGGCCGGCGTCGCGCCGTCCGAGCGCGCCCTGAGCGGGAGCGGCCGATGAGCCAGAACATGATCGAGATCAGCGGGCCGGACAAGTACTCCGGCCCGGCACGGACCTGAGCGGGTCCCGCCGAGGGCTGCGAACCTGGCCACGCTCCGACCGAACGGGCATACTGGACGATCAGCCCACGTTCCACCGACGGAAGGTCCCTCGTGCCGCTGGATTCCCCCGTGCCCGACCACCTTCCGCAGACCCGGGCCGAGCGTCGTCGCGCCGAGCAGATCGTGTCCCCGTCGTCCCGTGCCACCCGGCGCCGACGCCGGGCCGAGGCCGTCCGCCACGCCCGCGCGGGGAGCGAGGTGCGTCGCGTGACCGCGCTGCCCCAGGTCATGGTCGTCACGCTCGGCCTCGTGGGCGGCCTGCTCGCGGTCCCGGCCGTCCAGGAGGTCGGCGGCCAGGGGCCGGGCCTCGAGCCGATCGGCGCGCGCTGGGACGCCGCGCTCGGCCGCGACGTCGACCGCGCGAGCCGGAGCGACGCCCCGCGCGGGCCGGTCCTCGCCGAGGGCGGTACGGCGCAGCCGTCGGCATCCCCGAAGGCCCCAGGGGGAGCGCAGCCGGCCTCCCCGGCGCCCGACGCGCCCCCGGAGCCGGCTCCCGAGCCCGCGCCCGCGCCCGAGGCGACCGCTCCCGCGGGCCCGCCGCAGCTCGGCGCGACCGGACCCGAGGTCCAGGCGATCCAGGAGCGGCTGCAGGTGCACGGGGCCACGGTCCTGGCCGACGGCGAGTTCGGTGCGGGGACCGACCGCGCGCTGCGCACGTTCCAGGCGGCACGAGGCCTCGCGCCCGACGGTGTGGCGGGTGCCGCGACCCAGGCCGCGCTGCTCGCGGACCCTGCCCCCTCGACGGGCGGAACCGGTTCGACCGGGGGAGCTCCGTCGTCGGGCACGGGAGACATGGCTGCCGTGCTGAACCTCGTCAACGCGCACCGTGCGGCCGCGAGCTGCCCGGCCCTGCGGGCCGACGACCAGCTCGCCCGCGCCGCGACCCTGCACGCGCAGGACATGGTCGACCAGGGGTACTTCAGCCACACGAGCCTCGACGGGCGCACGTTCGGCGACCGCGTGACCGCCCAGGGGTACGCGCGGCCCGGCGGCGAGAACATCGCGTCCGGTCAGCAGACCGCCCAGGCCGTGGTCGACGCGTGGATGGCGTCCGAGGGGCACCGTGCGAACATCCTCAACTGCGACTTCACGGCGATGGGACTGGGGCGCGCGGGAAACACCTGGGTGCAGGTCTTCGGGTACTGAGGGCGTCCGGAAGGTCCGAGGTGTCCGCTTGTCGGGCGAGCCGGTGCCCGTCGCGACATACTCAGGTGTGAACCCGTCCCACGAAGCAACGCCCGAGCCCGCCGCCCAGCAACGTCTCGACCACGCTCCGCTCCGTTCAGCGGTCATCGTCAACCCGAACCGGGTCGAGGGGCTCGACGAGCTCCGCCGGACCATCGAGGCCCAGCTCGCCGACGCGGGCTGGCCCGCCCCGGCCTGGCTCGAGACGACCGCCGAGGACCCCGGCACCGGCCAGGCCCGGCAGGCCGTCGACGACGGCGCCGAGGTCGTGTTCGTGAGCGGCGGCGACGGCACCGTGCGCGCCTGCATCGAAGGGCTCGTCGGGACCGAGGCGGCCCTCGCGGTCCTTCCCGGCGGCACGGGCAACCTCCTCGCGACCAACCTCGGCATCCCGCCGAACCCGGAGGACGGCATCCGCCTCGCGCTCGACCGAGGGCGCCGCGCCGTGGACATCGGCGAGGTCGACGGACAGGCGTTCGCCGTCATGGCGGGCATGGGGCTCGACGCCGCGATGATGGAGGACGCACCGACCGCGCTCAAGGCCAAGGCGGGTGCGCTCGCCTACGTCGTCTCGGCGTTCAAGCACCTCGCCGACGACGAGATGAAGGTCGAGGTGCGCGTCGACGACCGGCCGGTGCTGCGCCGTCGGGCGCGCAGCGTGCTCGTGGGGAACGTCGGCAAGCTCCAGGCAGGCGTCAACCTGCTGCCCGACGCCGTGCCCGACAACGGGCAGATGGACGTCGCGATCCTCGCGCCCCGCAACCTGGGCCACTGGGTCCAGCTCCTCGTCGGGGTGCTGCGTGGACGCAGGCGCGTCCCCAACATGGAGGTGCTGCGCGGGTCACGGATCTCGGTGATCTCCGACCGGCCGCAGCCGCGCCAGCTCGACGGCGACGTGATCGAGCCGTCGAAGAAGCTCGAGGTCAGCGTGCGCGCCGGTGCGCTGTGGGTGTGCGTCTACCAGCCCGACACGTCCGACGACATCGCGGACGGGGCACCGACGGACGGGTGATCCAGGCCAGTCGCCGAGTGCGGAGCTCTTGCGCGACACGCCCGGCGTTTCTCGCAAGAGCTCCGCACTCACGGGGAGAGGGGCGGTCGTGGGACCCGCGCGCCGGCGCCCAGCGCCGTGCGCTACGGTGGCCGCGCACCACCCAGCACACCGCACCACCAGCACGACCCACAACTCCACACACCCACGGGAGCTCGCAGCAGCGAGCTGAGAGGGCGGCTCAGCGCCGCCGACCGTTCGAACCTGTTCGGATCATGCCGACGTAGGGAGAGAGCCATGAGCTCTGAGACCGCTGTGCCCGCAACCACCGGGCCCGCCACCGCTGCACCCGCTGTGACCACCGGGTCGTCCGCGCACACCATCACGACCGGACCCATCGCGGGGTCCGTCAAGGTCCACCACCCGGTCCCGGGTGCGGAGCACCTGCGCGTCCCCGAGCGCCGCGTGCACCTGAGCAACGGCGAGCACCTGGACCTGTACGACACCTCGGGCCCGTACACCTCGTCGGACGACCCCGCGGCGTTCGACCTCGCGGGCGGCCTGCCCGCCCTGCGTGCGTCCTGGCTCCGGCCCGACGCCGCCCCCACCGAGCGCGGCACGGGTGGCGCCCGGACGCAGCTCGCCTGGGCGCGGGCCGGGGTCGTGACCGACGAGATGCGCTTCGTCGCGGCCCGCGAGGGTGTCGACGTCGATCTCGTGCGCGACGAGGTCGCGCGGGGCAGGGCCGTGATCCCGGCCAACCGCCGCCACCCCGAGATCGAGCCCATGATCATCGGCAAGGCGTTCGGCGTGAAGATCAACGCGAACATCGGCAACTCGGCCGTGACGTCCTCGATCGAGGAGGAGGTCGAGAAGATGGTGTGGGCCGCCCGCTGGGGCGCGGACACCCTCATGGACCTCTCGACGGGCAAGGACATCCACGAGACCCGCGAGTGGGTGCTGCGCAACTCCCCGATCCCCGTGGGGACCGTGCCGCTCTACCAGGCGCTCGAGAAGGTCAAGGGCGATCCCGCGCAGCTCACGTGGGAGATCTACCGCGACACCGTGATCGAGCAGGCCGAGCAGGGCGTCGACTACATGACCGTGCACGCGGGCGTCCTCCTGCGCTACGTCCCGCTGACCGCTCGCCGCGTCACGGGCATCGTGTCCCGCGGCGGCTCGATCATGGCTGCCTGGTGCCTCGCGCACCACCAGGAGTCGTTCCTGTACACGCACTTCGCGGAGCTGTGCGAGATCCTGCGCGACTACGACGTGACGTTCTCGCTGGGCGACGGCCTGCGCCCGGGCTCGATCGCGGACGCCAACGACGCGGCCCAGTTCGCCGAGCTGCGCACGCTGGGCGAGCTGACCAAGGTCGCGAAGTCCTACGGCGTGCAGGTCATGATCGAGGGCCCGGGGCACGTCCCCATGCACAAGATCGTCGAGAACGTGCGCCTCGAGGAGGAGCTGTGCGAGGAGGCGCCGTTCTACACGCTCGGCCCGCTCGCGACCGACATCGCGCCCGCGTACGACCACATCACGTCCGCGATCGGGGCCGCGATCATCGCCCAGGCCGGGACCGCGATGCTCTGCTACGTCACGCCCAAGGAGCACCTGGGGCTGCCCGACCGCGACGACGTCAAGACGGGGGTCATCACGTACAGGATCGCGGCGCACTCGGCCGACCTCGCCAAGGGCCACCCGCGCGCGCAGCTCCGGGACGACGCGCTGTCCCGTGCCCGGTTCGAGTTCCGCTGGCACGACCAGTTCGCGCTCTCGCTCGACCCCGACACGGCCCGCGCGTTCCACGACGAGACCCTGCCGGCCGAGCCCGCCAAGACCGCGCACTTCTGCTCGATGTGCGGGCCCAAGTTCTGCTCGATGCGGATCTCGGCGGACGTGCGCGAGTACGCCGAGAAGAACGGGCTGACGTCGGTCGAGGCGATCGAGGCCGGCATGGCGGAGAAGTCGAGCGAGTTCGCGGACGCGGGCGGCCGGGTGTACCTCCCCGTGACCCCCGCCCAGCCCGTGGCGCCGAGGTAGAACGTCCTGCGCGAGGTAGTGCGCGCTGCGTCCTGTCTCGCGCGGGACGTCCTACCTGGGCCGGATCACCGTGGCGACCCGGGCCGGGTCACCGTGCCGACGGCGCCGCGATCCCGTGCTCGTACGCCCACACCACGAGCTGGACACGGTCGCGCATGCCCGTCTTGGTCATGATCCGGCTCAGGTGCGACTTCACGGTGCTCGCCTCGAGGAACAGCGTCGCGGCGATCTCGGCGTTCGACTGCCCGCGGCACAGCAGCGCCAGGATGTCGTGCTCGCGCGCGGTGAGCAGTCCCGAGGCGGTCTCGTCCGGCGCGGCGGGGGACCGTCGTCGGGCGAACTCGTCGATCACGCGGCGCGTGAGCGTCTGGTCGACGAGACCCTCGCCCGACGCCACGCGCCGCACCGCGTCGACCAGCACGTCGGGCTCGGCGTCCTTGAGCAGGAACCCGCTCGCCCCGGCCTCCAGGGCGCCGAACACGTAGTCGTCCAGGTCGAACGTGCTCACCACGAGCACCGGCACGGGGTCGACGACGCCCGGTCCTGCGAGCGCGCGCGTCGCCGTGATGCCGTCCCCGCCGGGCATGCGGACGTCCATGCACACGACGTCGGGACGCTCTCGGCGTGCGACGCGCACGGCGTCCGTGCCGTTCGCCGCCTCGCCCACGACCTCGAAGCCCTCGCTCTCGAGGATCACGGTGAAGCCTGCGCGGACGACGGCCTGGTCGTCGACCAGCACCACTCTGGTCATGGGGCCTCCTGCCCGACGGCGGGGCCCGGCTCGTCCGCGGACGTCGCCGAGCGCACGGGGATGGTGGGGGACACGGCGTCGGCCGGCCGGGGGACCGTGAGCCGGACCCGCCAGCCGTCTCCGGGGACCGGTCCCGCGCTGAGGGTCCCGCCGACGAGGGCCGCTCGTTCGGTCATGCCGATGAGGCCGTGACCGGGAGGGGTCGGGTCGCTGGACGGGTCGGAAGGCCTGGCCGGCCCCATGGTGCTGATCGCCGCGACCGGCAACCGGTTGGTCACCGTGAGGACGAGCGCGGCCTGCTGGTAGTCGGTCACGACCTCGATCGCGCGCCCCGGCGCATGGCGGCGCGCGTTGGTCAGCGCCTCCTGGAGCACGCGGTACACCGTGAGCTGCGCCGCGGGGGACAGGAGGAACGGCTCGCCCAGCCGCGCGTCGCGCACCTCGGCGCCCGCGCTGCGTGCGAGGTCGATCAGCTCGTCCGCGTCGTCGAGCGTGGGTTGCGGCGCGGCCGGCGCCTCCTCGTCCGGCTCGCCGGGCCCGGCCTGCGACGAGCTGCGGAGGATGCCGACGACCAGGCGGAGGTTGTCGAGCGTCTCGCGTCCCTGGGTGCGGATCCAGCGCATCGACTCCTTGGCGCGCTCGGGGTCGCGGTCGACCAGGCGCTCGGCCGCGGCCGCCTGGACGACGATCCCCGACAGGTGGTGCGCGGCGACGTCGTGCAGCTCGCGGGCCATGCGACCGCGCTCCTCCAGGACGGCCTGCGCCGCGAGCATGTCGCGCTCGCGCTCGGCCTGGGCCACGCGCCCCTGGAGCTGGGCGAACAGCTCGCGGCGCGTGCCGACGTACGCGCCCACGAGCGCCGAGGCCACGTACGTCAGGAGCGCGGACGCCAGCCCGCCCCAGACCTGGACCGCGACGGGCGTGGGACCCGTCGAGGTGATCGGCACGGGTCCGCCGAGCACGAAGCCCAGCAGCACCTGCACGCCCGCCGCGGCCCCGGCCGCCCACAGGGCCGTGCGGCGCGGTGCGTACGCGCCGACCGAGTAGGCCGCGACGAGCGTCGCGGGCGCCTGGAACGAGACGAACGCGGGGAGCACCGGCACGAGCGCGACCTGGCCCACCACGGTCAGGGCGAGCGCGAGCAGCGGTGCCCGACGGCGCAGCGTGAGCACCATGGCCTGCGCGACGACGATCACGATCGCTGCGACCCGTCCCCCGGTCGAGAACTGCAGGGAGTCGGGCGCGCCGTCGACCACGATGCCGAGGTCCGTCAGCGCGACCCGCTCGACGGCCAGCAGGAAGCCGACCGTGAGGACCGCGACGACCGCGCCGAGCAGGGCGTCGCGACCCGTCGCGGTGCGGATGCCGACCGCGGCGAGCCGGCGGTGCAGGGCGTCGAGCACGAGGGCTCCTCTCGGGTCGAGCGGTCGATGTCCGGTAGTCGGTCGGGCGGGCCGGTGCGTGAGGCTGCCGGTACGGGCGGGCCCGGGCTCGGGTGCCCCGACCTCGGGCGACACGCCCACCCGGGTGAGCGGCGCCGTCGGGCACCACGGTACGTGGCCGTGGCCCCCGACGGCGCCGCCGCGAGAGGACCGTCAGACGAGGTCGCGGCGACGGAACGTCACCGCGCCCGACCCGAGCGCGACCGCGACCCACGCGACCAGGCCCAGGATCGCGGCCCCGACGCCCAGGGGGGCGAGGCCGCCCAGGACCGACGTCGCGCTCTGGCCGGTCGACGCGAGCGACCCCAGCCCCAGCGGCAGCCACGCCGCCGCGCTCGACGTGCCGCCCGAGAGCAGCACGACCGCGGCCTGGATCAACGGCTCGACCACCACGAGCCCCACGACGACCAGGATCGCGGCGACCTGACCCCGGATCAGCGTCCCGATGCCCAGCCCCAGCCACGCGAACAGCACCAGGACCACGAGCCCGCGCCCCCACACGCCCAGGACGTCGCCCGCGCCGACCATGAGCTGCGCGCCCGGCGACGACGCGACGGCCACGAACAGGCCCAGGGCCGTGAGCACCGCGAGCGCGGCGCCGATCACGAGCGCGACGACCGCGGTCGCGCCCGCCTTGCCGGCGAGGATGCGTAGGCGGGACGGGACCACGAGGGCCGTGGGGACGATCCCGCCGGTGCGGAAGTCGGTCGTGATCGCGAGGACGCCCAGCAGCAGCATGCAGATGACCGAGACCCCCGCCGAGCCCGAGCCCGCGGGGCCGTTGCCCAGCAGGTCCAGCATGGCGCGCTGGACGGTGGCCGAGCCCAGGTCGGTGAGGCCCGTGAGGTCGGGAGCGAGGTCGGCGGTCAGCTCGGGCGAGGCCTGGAGGCCCACGGTGGCCCCGCCGCCCATGCCCTCGAGCCCGGCCAGGATGCGCGGCAGGGCGATCGTCAGGACCTGGACCAGGACCATGCCCGCGAGGGCGACGATCCCGAGGATCCAGGGCGTGCGGGTCGTGCGTAGCTTGAGCAGCTCGGCGCGGAACATCAGCGCACTCCTTCGGTCTCGGCGGTCAGGTTCAGGTAGAAGTCCTCGAGCGACTCGCCCCGGACGAGGTCCTCGAGCGGGCCGTCGGCGATGACCTGGCCCTGGCCGATCACGACCAGGTCGTCGGCCACCTGCGTGACCTCGGCCAGGACGTGGCTCGCGAGCAGCACCGCGCCGCCGCCGTCCGCGAACGAACGCAGGACCTCGCGCATCCACCGCATGCCCGCAGGGTCCAGGCCGTTCGCCGGCTCGTCGAGCACCAGGACCTGCGGGTCTCCCAGCAGGGCTGCGGCGAGCCCGACGCGCTGGCGCATGCCCAGCGAGTACGTGCGGACGCGCCGGTCGGCCGCCCGGTCCATCCCGACGAGCGCGAGCACCTCGTCGACCCGGCGGCCCTCGATCCCGGCAGCGGTCGCGAGGACCCGCAGGTGGTCGCGGCCGCTGCGGCCCGGGTGCAGGCCGCCCGCGTCGAGCAGCGCGCCGACGACGCGGCCGGGGTGCTCCAGGGCCGCGTACGGGCTGCCCTGGATCGTCGCGGTGCCGGCGCTCGCGGACGCGAGCCCCAGCAGGACGTCGAGCGTGGTGGTCTTGCCCGCGCCGTTGGGGCCGAGCAGCCCCACGACCCTCCCGGGCTCGACGGCGAAGCTCACGTCGCGGACGGCGTCGAACGTCCCGTAGGACTTGCGCAGGCCCACGATCTCGATGGCTGGCATCGGGGATCCCTTCTCCTCCGGCCACGCTGCCGAGGTGCCGCGCGCCGTGCCTCCAGCCTGTCTTCCGGGCCGTGGCGGGCGCTTCTGGCGGAGGGAGGAAGGTGGGTTGCGACTTGCGGCGGAGGGCCCGGCGTCCGTCGGTGGGAGGTGGGCCGCGTCCTGTCCCCGACAGCGGCCCCTCTGCGCCGAGGGCGGTCGCCGGGGCGTCCCGCGGAGGCCATCCTCCGGACGCGCGCCTACCTGCGGGCGATAGGGTCACGTGATCGGCGCACGACCACGTGTCGCACCGGTGACGACCGACAGACAGGGGAGGGCTCATGCCCAGTACAGCGGCAGGCACCGCGCACACCGACGGCCCGACGGCGGAGCGAACCCGGCCAGGGACGCCCGGCAGGGCAGCACCCGCCCAGGCGTCCGACATCGCCCCGCGCGGGTACGCGAAGGGTCGCGCCAAGCGCGACGAGATCCTCGAGGCCGCGATGCGGC
Organism: Oerskovia sp. NPDC060287; assembly: GCF_042726775.1. Lineage (NCBI taxonomy): Bacteria > Bacillati > Actinomycetota > Actinomycetes > Micrococcales > Cellulomonadaceae > Oerskovia > Oerskovia sp. NPDC060287. The sequence continues at coordinate 604 of NZ_JBHXBO010000026.1, read as the reverse complement.
TCTTCGGTGAGGTCGGCTACCACTCGGCGTCGTTGCGCGAGATCTCCTCGCGCGTCGGGATCTCCCACCCGGGCCTCCTCCACCACTTCCCGACCAAGTCGGGCCTCCTCCAGGCGGTGCTCGAGCACCGTGACGAGGTCGATCTCGCGGTCTTCTACGCCGACCTCGAGGAGGGTGGTGACTACTTCGAGTCGCTGATCCGGCTGGTCGAGCGCAACGCGGCCCGGCCCGGGATCATCGAGCTCTACTGCATCCTGTCGGCCGAGGCGACGTCTCCCGAGCACCCCGCGCACGAGTTCTTCCAGCACCGGTACGACGAGGTGCTCGCGCGCAGCCGTCGCGAGCTCGCGCAGCGGGCCGCCGAGGGGCGGCTGCGGCCGGGGACCGACATCCCGTCGACGGCTCGCGCCCTGATCGCGCTCATGGACGGCCTCCAGGTCCAGTTCCTGCTCGAGCGCGGGGGTACCCGCCCGCCCGTGGACATGGCGGCCGGCCTGCGGTCCTACGTCGCGCTGGTCCTGGCCGACGACGGCACGACGGCGCGTGCCACGGCTCCCGGACCGGAAGCACCCCAGGTGTGACGAGGGGCGCCTCCGGACCGATC
>NZ_JBHXBO010000025.1:0-27781 GCF_042726775.1 Oerskovia sp. NPDC060287 | reverse complement strand
CTCCTCGGAGGTGAGCGGCGCCGTCGGGCGTGCGGTTGGCAGGGTGCGTCAGCCGACGCGCTCCCACGGGCCCCACGCCGAACTGTCGGGCTGCTGGTTCCTGGTCCACCAGCGCGCCTCGTACGTCACGCCCTCGAACGTCACACGCTCGCCCGCGACGTACACCCGCGTCGCTGCCCACGGGCTCGTGCCGGAGCCGTCGGCCGCGGCCGCCTCCTGCCACGGGCCGTACGCCGAGGCGCCCGGCTCCTGGCCCGAGGTCCACCACGACGCGACGTACGCGGTGCCGTCGTGCAGGACGACGTCACCGGCCGTGTAGACGGCCGCCGCGGTCCAGGCCGACGTGGCCGCGTCCGGCGCGAGCTCGGCCGCGACGGGGGCCAGGAGGCGACCGTCGAGGTCGAACATGGCCTGGTTCTCCCACGCGTTGCCCGACGACGCGTCGGCCGGGTCCCACCCGTTGCCCTCGACCGACGTCCACGCCGGCTCCCAGTACACGACCCCCAGGCCGCGTCCGCCCGGGGCCGACGCGACGACGTCCTGGACCGCACGCAGCGCCGCGGCCTGTCCCGCGGGGGTCGCGGGGTAACCGGGGACCAGGTCGTCCTCGGTCGCGATGACGTTCTCCCACGCGGGCGAGCCGTCCTCGAGCGTGAACGGGTAGGCGGTCTCGACGACCATGACGTCACGGTCGTAGCGGTCGGACAGCGTCCCGACCGCTTCCTGCACGTCGCCCAGGCTGCCGTGCCAGTAGCCGTAGTAGCTCAGGCCGATCACGTCGAAGTCGACCCCGCGCGCGGTGACCTCGTCGAACCACCAGGTCAGGCCGCCGATCCCGTTGTTGATGTTCGTCAGGTGCAGGATCACCTGCGCCTCGGGGGTCACGTCGCGCACGGCGCGGGAGCCCGCGCTGAGGAAGGCCGCGAGCGAGTCCCACTGCGCGGTGTCGTACCCGTCGCCCGGGACCACGTCCCACGTCTGCCCGTAGGGCCACATCATGCCGGGGTTGATCTCGTTGCCGACCTGCACGTAGTCCGTGGTCACGCCCGCGTCCCGCAGCGCGGTCAGCACGTCGCGCGTGTGGTCGTAGACGTCCCGCGCCAGCTCGCTGGTCGTCCCGCCGACCCACGCGGCCGGGGTGCCCTGCGCGCCCGGGTCCGTCCAGCGGTCGGAGTAGTGGAAGTCGATCATGACGTCCATGCCCGCGGCCTCGATGCGCCGGGCGCTCTCCACGACGTGGGTGATCTCGTTGTACCCGTCCGCCGGGTCGACCCACACCTTGAGGCGGCCCAGGTTCATCCCGGCGTCGGCGAGGATCTCGACCGGGTCGCCCGGTGTGCCGTCGGTGCTCGCGTACGTGGCGCCGAGGTCCTCGTTCTTGGCGACGCCCGACAGGTCGCCGCCGCGCACGTCGCGCACCACGCGCCCCCGCTCGAGCGTCACGTCGTCGACCGAGGCCCACGCGCCGCCCGGACCGTCCGTCACGACCGCGACCGTGCAGTCGCCGCCCGTCACGTAGGCCGAGACCGACAGGCGCACCCACTGGTCGTCCTGCTCCGTGACGGGGGTCGTGGTCGCGTCGTCGACCCCGCAGCCCGTGAGCTCGAGCCGCGTCGCGTCGAGCGCGCCGCCCGACTTCACCCAGGCGCTCGCGGTCCACCAGCCCGTGGCGAGGCCCTCGACGGTCTGGGCCGTCGTGACGTCGTAGGCGTCACCGGCCCAGTGCCTCAACCGGCCCGACGACGAGCCGTGCCCCGCGTCCTCGACCTTCGCCCCGCCGTCGTGCCCCGAGGCACTCGTGACCGTCCAGCCCGTGAGCCCGGCCTCGAAGCCGGGGTTCACCAGCGTGCCCGCCGCTGCGGGTGCGGCGACCGCGGGCGTGACGCCCGCGAGCGCGAGCGCGGTCACCAGGACCCCCAGGGTGCTCTTCCTCGTCGATCTCATCCGTCCTCCTTGACGTGGTGCCTTGATGGGTGGAGCAGGTGGAGCAAGACCCTGCGGGTGGTCGGGCGACCAGGGGCGTGGTCGCCCGACCACCCGCAGGAGAGCGGGGGCCGGTCAGGCCAGGGGAGTCCGCAGCACGCGCACGGCCCCCGGGGCCACGGGCGCGGCTCCCGGCGTGGCCTCGCCCGTCACGAGGTCCGTGGTCCCGTCGGCGAGCGAGGGGAGCTGGACCTCGTGCGTGGTGTGGTTGATCGCGACGACGTACTCGGCGTCCTCGCCGCGGCGGCGCACCACCTCGAAACTCTCGGGCAGGCCCGACGGCGTCAGGCCCGCGTCCGCGTAGACGGCGCCCAGGAGCGTGCCCAGCGCGGCGACGTCGAGGCGCGTCGAGACGTACCAGCCCGTCCCCTCGCCCAGCGTGTGCCGCGTGATCGCGGGGGCGCCCGGGGCCGGGCCGTCGACGTACGTGCCCACGACCTGCGCGCCCTCGAGCGCGATGTCGTCGGCCCACACGTCGCCGGGGAGCGTGCCGGTCAACGCCGGTGCGACCTCGCCGCCGTCGAGTGCGACGCTCAGGGACTCGCCCTCCCGCAGGGGGAGGAACTCCTCGACCGTGAGCCCGAGCGCGCGGCGCAGCGGGGCCACGAAGCCGCCCGGGTGCACGGCGTCGTGCTCGTCGACCGCGGCCGAGAAGTACGAGACCAGGAGCGTGCCGCCGCCCTCGACGTAGCGCGTGAGGTTCTCGGCCGAGTCCTCGGTCAGCAGGTACGACGCGGGCGCGACGACCAGGCGGTACCCCGACAGGTCCTGCCCCGGGTGTGCGAAGTCCACCTGGACACCGTCGCGCCAGAACCGGTCGTAGAAGGCGTCGATGCGCTCGCGGTGCTGCGCGTCCACGCTCGGGCGCCACTCGAGGTCCTGCGCCCAGAACGACTCGGGGTCCCACAGGATCGCGACGTCGGCGTGCACGCGCGACCCGCGCACCTCGCCGACCGCACCGAGCTCGGCGCCCAGCGCGACGACCTCGCGCCACACCCGGCTGCCCGTGCCCGCGTGCGGCAGCATCGCCGAGTGGAACTTCTCGGCGCCCGAGCGCGAGGCCCGCCACTGGAAGAACATGATCGCGTCGGCGCCGCGGCCCAGGTGCGAGAACGCGTTGCGCGCCATCTCGCCCGGACGCTTGGCGACGTTGCGCGGCTGCCAGTTCACGCCCGACGTCGAGTGCTCGAGCAGCATCCACGGCTTGCCGCCCGCGACCGAGCGCGTCAGGTCCGCGGCGAGCGCGAGCCCCACCTCGTTGCGCGGGTCGCTCGCCCGCAGGTAGTGGTCGTTCGAGACGATGTCGACCTCGCGCGCCCAGGCCCACAGGTCGGTCGACGGGCACTCGCCCGCCATGAAGTTGGTCGTCACGGGCACCGACGAGTGGGCGCGGATCGCGTCGCGCTCGGCGACGAAGCACGCCAGCAGGGCGTCGTTCGTGAAGCGCGCGAAGTCCAGGCGCTGCGCGGGGTTGACGACCGAGGCCGCGACGGCCGGCACGCCGACGTGCTCCCACTCGCCGTAGACCTGGCCCCAGAACCGGGTGCCCCACGCGGCGTTCAGGCCGTCGAGGTCGCCGTAGCGCTCGCGCAGCCACTCGCGGAAGGCGGCGGCGCTCGCGGGCGAGTAGTCGTCCGAGACGGGCGCGCCGTACTCGTTGTGCACGTGCCACAGGGCGAGCGCGGGGTGCGAGGCGTAGCGCTTCGCGAGCTCGGTCGTGATGCGGACGCACGCACGGCGGTAGTCGGGCGAGCTGGGCGAGACCATGCCGCGCGAGCCGAACCCCAGGACCGTCCCGTCACGGGTCACGACGCGCGACTCGGGGTAGGCGTGGAAGAACCAGGCGGGCGGGGACGCGGTGGGCGTGCCGAGGTCGACGCGGATGCCGTGCGCGTGGAGCAGGTCGAACAGGCGGTCGAGCCAGCCGAGGTCGAACTCTCCTTCGCGCGGCTCCATGAGCGCCCAGCTGAACATCCCGATGCTCACGAGGTTCACCCCGGCCTCGCGCATCAGGGTGACGTCCTGCTCCCAGACCTCCTCCGGCCACTGCTCGGGGTTGTAGTCACCGCCGTAGCAGATCGCGTCGACGCCAGGCAGCCAGCCGTCGTAGACGGGGCCGACCGGGCGGGGCTTGGCGGAAGTCATGCGCTCTCCTCGAAACACGTCGCTGTGCACGATCACAGGTGTGATCGACCGTGCAACACCTAGGTAACAGCATGAAACATGATGTTGACAAGACCATGCAGGGCGTGAGTACTGTGACCGTGCACAGCCCCACACTGTCGTGAGTCGCCCTGGCCCAAGCCCTGGCGAGAAGCGCGATGGTTCCTTGACGAGGAGGACCTCATGCGCCTGTCCACAGGCACGAAGGCAGCGGCGATCATCGCCTCCGCCGCACTACTGATGACCGCTTGCAGCTCGGGTGGCGGGTCGGACGCTCCGGCCGCCGACGGGCCCGTCGAGCTGACCTTCTGGACCTGGGCGCCGAACGTCGACAAGGTCGTCGAGACCTGGAACGCCGCGAACCCGGACATCCATGTCACGGTCAACAAGCAGGACGGTGGCGACCCCGCAATCACCAAGCTGCTGACCGCGGTCAAGGCCGGCAGCGGCGCGCCGGACATCATGCAGACCGAGTACCAGAAGATCCCCACGCTGGTCTCCGCCGACGCGCTCGCCGACATCTCGGGCGAGGTCGCGGACCTGGCGGACCAGTTCCCCGAGGGCGTCTGGAACGACGTGACGCTCGGCTCCGACGCGGTCTACGCCGTGCCGCAGGACTCGGGCCCCATGCAGTTCTACTACCGCGCGGACATCTTCGAGCAGCTCGGTCTGACCGTCCCCACGACGTGGGACGAGTACGCCGCGACCGCCGCCGCCCTGCAGGCCGCCGACCCGACCAAGTACCTCGGCACGTTCTCCGCGACCGACGCGGGCTGGTTCACGGGCCTCTCGCAGCAGGCCGGCGCCTCGTGGTGGGGCATCGACGGCGACTCGTGGACCGTCGCGGTCGACGACGAGGCGACGCTCAAGGTCGCGGACTACTGGGGCGGTCTCGTCGAGTCCGGCGTGATCGACAACAAGCCCATGTACACCCCCGAGTGGAACGCCGCGCTCAACAACGGCACGCAGATCGGCTGGCTCTCGGCCATCTGGGCGCCGGGCGTCCTCGAGGGCAACGCCCCCGACACCGCGGGCCTGTGGAAGATGGCCCCCATGCCGCAGTGGGACGCCGCCAAGCCCGCGACGGGCAACTGGGGCGGTTCCGCGACGGCCGTGACGAGCCAGTCGAAGCACCCCGCCGAGGCCGCGCAGTTCATCGAGTGGCTCAACGCCTCGCAGGAGGGCGTCGACCTCCTCGTCGAGCAGACCGGGATCTACCCCGCGAACATCCCGGCGTCGGCCGAGGCGCTCTCCGAGCCGCCGACGTTCTTCGCGAACCAGCCCGACTTCTACGAGATCGCGGCCCAGACGGCCAAGACCGCGGGCAGCTTCACGTACGGCCCGAACGTCAACGTCACCTACTCGGCGTACAACGACGAGTTCGGCAAGGCCACCGAGGCGAAGTCGCAGGCCGCCTTCACGGCTGCGGTCGAGGCCATGCAGAAGGTCACGCTCGAGGACCTGAAGAGCTCCGGCTTCAACGTCAAGGAATAGGCCCGACGGCGGTCGCCCGGTTCGTCCGGGCGGCCGCCCGCCCGTCGCTCACCCGAGCGGCGACCCCCGCGGAGCCCGGCGACGGGCGCCCGCACCCCACCTGTTGCACCCGTGCTTCGGCACCCGCCTGCTCTCGACCGGCGGAGACCTCCTGAGGAGAGATCGTGACCACGACCACGCCAGTGCGGCCGAGCGCGCCGCCCGCGGCGCGACGCCGCCGACCGGGCGCGTCCCGGCGCCAGGCAGCCCCCTGGGGCTTCCTCGCCCCGGCGATCGTGCTGTTCGTCCTCTTCCTCGCGCTGCCCATCGCGTACGCGGTCTACCTGAGCTTCCGGACCGAGAAGGTCAGCGGGCTCGGGCTCGGGTCCGGCGCGCGGACCGAGGTGTGGAACGGGTTCGCAAACTACGCGGCGTCGCTCGCCGACCCCGAGTTCCTCGCGTCCGTGGGGCGCGTCGCGCTCTACGGCGTGATCGTCGTGCCGACCATGCTCGGGCTCGCACTGCTCTTCGCGCTGCTGCTCGACTCGCGCCGGTCGCGCGCGACCAAGTTCTCGAGGATCTCGATCTTCCTGCCCTACGCCGTGCCCGCGGTCATCTCGTCGCTCCTCTGGGGCTTCCTCTACCTCCCGGGCGTGAGCCCCTTCTACTACGTGTTCGACCGGCTCGGCTGGGACGTCCCGTCGCTGTTCTCCTCGGACCTCGTGATCTTCGCGGTCGCGAACATCGCGGTGTGGGGCGGCGTCGGCTTCAACATGGTCGTCATCTACACCTCGCTCCGGGCGATCCCGTCGGAGCTGTACGAGGCCGCCGAGCTCGACGGCTGCAACCAGATCGGGATGGCCTGGCGGATCAAGATCCCCATCGTCGTCCCGTCGATCATCATGACGTTCGTCTTCTCGATGATCGCGACCCTGCAGGTGTTCGCCGAGCCGACGACCCTCAAGCCCCTGAGCAACACGATCTCCAGCACGTGGACCCCGCTCATGAAGGTGTACCGCGACGCCTTCATCCGCGGTGACCTGTACTCGGCCGCCGCGACCTCGGTCATCATCGCCGTCGCGACGTTCGTCCTCTCGTTCGGGTTCCTGCGCCTGGTGCAGAGCCGTGCCTTCGGTCAGGAGAAGTGACCATGACTACCGACGCCGCAGAGACCGCCCTGGTCGCCGAGACCTTCGACTCGCGCCCCGGGGCGGTCGTCAAGAAGTCGCGCAGGGCCCCGCGGACGGGGCACCGCTCAGCGGGCGACCGCCCCAGCGGGGCGGCGACCGCGATCCTGCTCGTGGGGGCGCTGTACTGCCTGCTCCCCGTGCTGTGGGTCGTCGTGGCCTCGACCAAGTCGGGCAGCGAGCTGTTCTCGACGTTCACGTTCGCGCCCTCGTCGCACTTCCTGGACAACGTGTCGGACCTCAACGCCTACCGGGGTGGGCTGTTCTGGCGGTGGATGGCCAACACGGCCCTCTACGCGGGCATCGGCGGGCTGCTCTCGGTCGTCGTCTCCGCGATGGCGGGCTACGCGCTCGCGAAGTACCGCTTCCGTGGCAAGACCGCGGTCTTCAACATGCTGCTCGCGGGCGTGCTCGTGCCCGGTGTGGTGCTCGCGATCCCGCAGTACCTGCTCCTGGCCCAGGCCGGCCTGACCAACACGTACTGGGCCGTGCTCCTGCCGAGCATCATCAGCCCGTACGGGATCTACCTCGCACGCATCTACGCGGGGGCGTCGATCCCCGACGAGATCGTCGAGGCCGCGCGGACCGACGGCGCCGGTGAGCTCCGGACGTTCGCGCAGGTCGCGATGCCCATGATGGCGCCCGGCCTGGTGACGGTGTTCCTCTTCCAGTTCGTCGCGATCTGGAACAACTTCATGCTGCCGTACATCATGCTCGGCGACGACAAGCTCTTCCCGCTCACGGTGGGCCTGTCGGGTCTGCTGAACCAGGGTGCGTCGCAGCCTGCGCTGTACACGCTCGTGATCACGGGCGCGCTGCTGTCGATCGTCCCGCTCGTGGCCCTGTTCCTCCTGCTGCAGCGCTACTGGCAGGTCGACCTCGCCGCCGGCGCGGTCAAGGCCTGAGGATGTCCCTAGACTCACGTGTCGTGGAGCAGTCCGGGAACGACGTCGTACCCCAGCCCGTCGACGCCGTGCGCGAGGACGGTCGCGGAGCCGCGCACGACGCCGCGCCGGGGGCTGTGCGCGACGCCGCGCCCGGGGCCGGCCCGCAGCCTGCACGCGAGAGGCGAGCGGCGCCGTCGGGCAACGGGGCGAAGCGTCGCCCCACGATCCGCGACGTCGCCGAGGTCGCGGGCGTCTCGCGCGGCACCGTGTCGCGCGTGATCAACGGCGGGCACTGGGTCTCTCCCGACGCGCTCGCGGCGGTCAACGAGGCGATCCGCACCACGGGGTACGCCGCGAACCAGCACGCGCGCAGCCTCGTGACGGGGCGGTCGAACTCGATCGCGTTCCTGCTCACCGAGCCGCAGCACCTGCTGTTCGAGGACCCCAACTTCTCGATCCTGCTGCGTGGCGCGGCCGAGGAGCTCGCGAAGCGCGAGATGCCGCTGCTGCTCATGGTCGCGGGAACTCCCGAGGAGCGTCGCCGCATCGGCGGGTACGTCGCGGCGGGGCACGTCGACGGCGTCCTGCTCATCAGCTCGCACCAGGGCAACCCGATGCTCGCCGAGCTGCTCAAGCAGAAGGTTCCGACGGTCGCCTGTGGTGTGCCGCTCGGGTACGAGGGGCGCGTCGGGTACGTGGCGGCCGACGACCGGGCCGGGGCGCGCACCATGACGCAGCACCTGCTCGACTCGGGGCGCACCCGGATCGCGACGATCACCGGGCCGCTCGACACGCCCGGTGGGACGCTGCGGCTCGACGGGTACCGCGACGCGCTGGGCGACCGGTTCGACGAGTCGCTGGTCGCGCACGGCGACTACTCGCGTGAGCGGGGTCGGCTCGCGATGGCCGAGCTGCTCGAACGGCGCCCCGACCTCGACGCGGTCTTCGTGGCGTCCGACCTCATGGCTGCGGGGGCGCTCGTCGCGCTCCAGGCCTCGGGGCGGAGCGTCCCGGGGGACGTGGCCGTGGGCGGGTTCGACGACTCGGGGGTCGCGGCTTCGCTCCACCCGGCGCTGACGACCATGCGACAGCCGTTCGAGCGCATCAGCGCTGAGATGGTGCGGCTGCTGCTCGAGGTCGTCGAGGGGCAGGAGCCTGCGGCGATCACGCTGCCGACGTCGCTCGTGGTGCGGGACTCGGCCTAGGCGAGTTCCGAGGTCGGGGTGCCCGGGGTGATTTGTCCTTGTGTGTCCTGTCTGGCAGGGTGGGCACCGGTCACGAGCGACCGGTGATACGCCCTCCGCGTGCCGGTCCGGCAACCGCGTTCCCGCGCACGGTGCCTCTGAGGAAGACCCGCCCGACCCGGCATCCGGGCCTTCGGGAAGTGCGAGGTCGAGGTCACGTTCGTCGTGGCCTCGACCCTTGCCCGGAAGCTGTCCCTGCACCGTCCCTGCGCCCTGTGCCGCCGTCCGGTGCTGACGCCGTCATCCACAGCTTCCCTGCGCCCGCTGTCCGAGCCGTCTCGAGCCGCCATGATGTCTGGACGCCACTCGTTCGAATGTGCGGAGCGTGCAGGACAGTGCCGTACGGTCCAAGCGGTCGGGTGGTCCGCGCGGTCGGGCTGGTCCGTACGGGGCACAGCGCGGCGGGTGGGGTGGGTGCCGTGGACAGGGTCAGCCCGGTTGGGCGGTCGGTCGGATGATGAAGCGGAACGTCGGGGAGGGGGAGGTGGTGTTTTCTCTGTAGCCACCACAATTGTTGTGGCTACAGAGAAAACACAACCTCCCCCGGGGGGCTCGAGGGAGGCCGGGGCCAGCGGAGAGTGAGCCACATCGTGGGATCGGCGGGCAAGGCCGGAGGCGCGGTGATGACCGGCCCGCAGGCAAGAGGTCAGACTGAGTACTAAGGGGGAGCAGATGGACTGGAGCAGTCCGGTCTCGGCGGTCGTGCCCGGGCTCGAGGGGCCCGTCCTGCGTGCGCTCTGGAACCGTCAGGGCGAGCTCACGGGTGGGCAGGTGCATCGCGTCGCGCACGCCGGATCACCGGAAGGCATCCGCCGCGCCCTCGGACGGCTCGAACGGCAAGGGATCGTCCGCCGGCGGACCATCGGGTCGACGAACTACTACCGGGCCAACCGCGACCACCTGTGCTGGCCCGCGATCGAGGCGCTCTTCGACGCGCTGCACCCCTGGCGCGAGCTGCGCCGACGCGTCGACGACCTGCTCCACGACGTCGTGCGGGACGAGGACCTCCGCCGGGCGATCGGCGTCGCCGTCGTCGGCTCGGCCGCTCGTGGCGACGGCACCGCGGCCGACGACCTGGACCTCCTCGTCGTGGTCCCTGACGACCTCCCGACGTGGATCGCCCACGAGCTCGCCGACCAGCTGCACCGCGACGCACGAGCATGGACCGGCAACCAGGTGGACGTCCACCTCCGCACGATCGCGTGGCTCGAGGCCGAGCGTGACCGCCCCGGAGCCCTCGAGCGGTGGGCGCACGACGCCGAGCAGGTGTTCGGGCCGCCCGTGCACGAGCACCTGCCCCTCGTCGTCCTCCCCGACTGACTGCTGGCGGGCAGGCACCGCCGCCGCGCGTCCCCGCGGCCGAGACCAGCCCGCTCCGCACCTGCCCGCGCCGAGCCGTGCCGACCCGCACCCGACGGCGGAGGGTGAGCCCCGCCGTCGGGCGACGGACCTCAGCAGGTCAGGTTCTCGCCCGTCGTGGTGCCCAGGAGCTCTGCGAAGCGGCGGAACAGCGCGACCCGGTTCGCGACCTGGCGCGGGTTGCCGCCCTCGCACTCGAGCGGGCCGTTGATCGCCCGGATCGTCTCGCGAAAGCCGTGGTCACCGACGATCGCCTCGTGGCACGTCATGGTGCCCTCTCCCGGCTGCGTGTTCCAGTACCAGAGAGCCGTCTTCCAAGCCACGGTCGCGTCGGTCTCGACCAGGAACGGATCGTTCAGCAGGTCGATGCCCAGGGCGTCGCCCGCCGCCTTGTAGTTGAAGTTCCACGAGAGCTGGATGGGCCCCTTGCCGTAGTACGCGTCCTGTCCCGCAGGGCAGCCGTACGGCTGCGACGGGTCGCAGTAGTGCGAGTACACGGTCGTGTCGAGCTCCCTCACGTGCAGCAGCCCCGTGCTCTCGTGGCTCACGTTCGCGAGGAACGCCGCAGCCTCACGCGCTGCGATCACCGGCCCGCCCGACGTCGCGAACTCCGGGTACGCCTCGGTCGCCGCGACCAGGCCCTCGTACGTGTAGAACGGGTTGCGGTCCGGGAACATCTCCTCGAACTGCGCCTCCGTCACCACGAAGCCCGTCGCGATGCTGCCCGTCGAACCTGTCTCAGCCATGAGCCACCCTCTCGTCACTGGTCCGACGGGCCGCGGGGTCACGGCTCGACGACGAGCCGTCGACGGCCGGTCGGCGTTCAGCGGTCACCCTAGGGGACCGCCGCAGGCTCCTCGGCATCGGTGTGCAGAGCGCTCCGGGACAGGTCGTCCGGCGTGGTGCTGCCCGCGTCCGCGGCCGGCTCCCCGCCCGCGTCGGCAGCCGACTCTCCGCCCGTCGCGCGGTAGACGAGAGCCGCGAGGAGCCCTGCCGACCAGCCGAGGACGAGGGGCCAGAAGAGGCTCGCCTGGACCGAGGACAGTGCCAGGTTGACCGTCGTCGAGCGCAGCTCGCCCACCGCGAAGGCCATGACCGAACGAGTCGCGGCGGCCACCGAGGCCGCCGCGATCGCGACGAACCAGACCGCGAGCACCAGGCTCCAGCGGCTCGCACGCGGAGGCAGCCGCCGGGTCGCGAGCCACGTGCCCCCTGCGACGACGAGCCCCACGAGCACCCCCAGACCCATCTCGAGCGGCTCGACCACGGGCCTACCCGTCGTGAAGCGCCAGGCCATCGCGCCCGAGGTGACCTCGGCCAGCAGGTCGACCGGGCCGCGAGCGCTGCGGTGCCACACGAGCCACGACCCCGCGGCGCCGACGCCCGCCCAGACGAGCGCCCCCGCGCCGCCCGCGACGAGCACCGTCGGGTACGCACGGGCTCGCAACGGCTTGCGCGCGCGACGCGTGGCCGGGAGCGAGGACGCGTCGCGCCGGCTCGTCAGGCTCAGTGTGCCGACGACGACGAGCCCGACGAGCCACCCCGCGCCCAGCCCCCACGAGCTGCCGTCGAACGACGCCGTGAGCAGCAGGAACGCGGGGTTGTCGGGGGAGGGGAACGTGACGTCCGCGACGACGTCGGCGACCGCGCCCGCGGCCCCGCCCACGACGACCCCGAACCAGGTCCCGAGGAGCACGGCCCACGTGCCGGTGCCGCGAGGAAGGCGTCGCGTCGCGAGATAGGTCATCGCGACGACCACCGCGCCGGCGAGCAGCCCCGCGAGGACCGTCTGCCCCTCGAACGGCGCGTCCGCAGAGCGGTTCAGCAGCGCGCTCCCGACCCACAGGACCGACGTGAGGAGGCCGGCGACGAGGACGACAGGTTCTCGGCGTGACGTCATCGGCATCCCGCGAGGGTAACGGACGCAGATGGCCCTTGCGGTTGCCGGTCGGGCCGCCCGCCCGGATCGTGGGAGACATGCATCTTGAGCGTGGCACCTCCCGCTTCGCGGTCGACGTCCTCGTGCGCTCGCTGGCGATCGGCACCGCGGCCGGCAGCCGCGCCTCGCTGGGCGTCGCACCGGCCCTGCTCACCTCGTCGGCCACCGGTCGGGGGATCACCGTGGCCAAGGTGGTCGCGGGGCTCGGGATCGTCGGTGAGGTCCTGGGCGACAAGCTGCCGGGCGCCGGGTCGCGCCTCGAACCGCCAGGACCTGTGATCCGCATGACGTCCGGTGCGATCGGGGCCCTCGTGCTCGCCCGCCGGGCCGAGGCCGGTGTGCTCCTGCCCGTGCTCCTGGGGGCGGCGGGAGGCGCGGCCGGGACCTGGGGCGGCGCGGCGTGGCGGGCCGCGTGGGTCGGGAAGGGCCCGGACTGGCCCGCAGCTGTCGCGGAGGACGTCCTCGCGCTCTCGCTCGCGACGTTCGCGGTCCTGCGCTGAGGCGCTCGTTCCCACGCCCGACGCCGGAGCCCGCCTTCCTGCGGAAGGTGACGCCCGCCGTCGGGCCGGGCCCTGAGGAAGGTGGGTCCCGCCGTCGGGCCGGGCCCGTGAGGACGCCCCACGGGTGAGGAACCGCCGGGCCGGTTGACACCTCCGGAAGCCGCGTGCAAGAGTGCCTCCCATCCGGAAACGTTTCCAGCATGTTTCGCACCGTGAACTTGGAAACGTTTCCAGAACGAGAGCCCAGCACCACCTTCGACGGAGAGGGAAGAAACCGATGGCGTCACGTGCAACGTTGAACGAGGTCGCCGAGCGCGCAGGGGTGTCGCTCGCCTCGACCTCCCGAGCGCTGCACGGGTCCGGCGCCAGCAAGGCCATGGTCGAGCGCGTGCGCGCAGCCGCCGACGAGCTCGGGTACAGCCCCGACGCGGTCGGGCGCTCGCTGCGCATGCGGCGCACGTTCCAGATCGCCTTCGCGGTCGCCGACATCGGCAACCAGGTCTACGTCGAGATGATGTCGGCGATCCACGCGGTCGTCGCCCCCTACGGCTACCGGGTCGTCGTCACGACGACCGGTGACACCGCGCAGTCGACCACGGACCTCGTGCGCAGCCTCGCGAGCGGCATGGTCGACGGGATCATCCTCAGCCCCCTGCGCATGAGCGAGGAGCTGGTCGAGGAGATCCGGCAGTCCGCGGTGCCCGTCGTGGTCATCGGCCGCTCGCTCGGCGCGCGCGGCATCGACTCGGTCTCGACCGACTCGGCCGGCGGGATCGGCCAGGCCGTGACGCACCTGCTCGGCATCGGCCGCCGCCGCATCGCGTTCCTCAACGGCCCCCTCGACACGACCCCCGGTGAGGCGCGCCAGCGAGGCTTCGACGCCGCGGTCGCCGCCCCCGGGTTCTCCGCGGAGCGCGTCGACGTCGAGATCGCCGAGGACTTCACGGTCGCGGCCGGGCTCGCCGCAGCGACCAGGCTCATCGAGCGCGGCGCGGCCGACGGCGGCCTCGACGCGATCGTCGCCGCCAACGACCTGCTCGCGATCGGCGCCATGCACGCCGCGCGGCAGAGCGGCCTCGACGTCCCGACCGACCTCGCCGTGACCGGCATGGACGACACCGAGATCGGCCGCGTCTTCTACCCGAGCCTCACGAGCGTCTCCCTGGGCTCGGGCGAACGTGGTCGGCGCGCTGCGCAGATCATGCTCGGCCTGGTCGAGGGCACCGCCCAGGAGACCCGGCACGTGGACGTGGGGCCGACGCTCCTCGTCCGCGAGTCCACCCGCCCGACCGACGCACTCGACGGAGAGAAGTCATGACAGCGTCCACCGTGGAGGCCGCCCCCCGGCCCTCCACCCCGACACCCCCGCGGCGCAGCACGCGCAGGACCGGAGGGATGGTCCGCGCGAAGCGGCGCGAGGCCATCGCCCTCGTCATCCCGTCGCTGCTCCCGATCCTCGTCCTGAGCGTCGCCCCGCTCCTGGTCGGCGTCGGGCTCGCGTTCACCGACGCGCGCCTGGTCCGCAACCCCGAGTACACGTTCGTCGGGATGGACAACTTCGTCCGTCTGGCCGACAACTCGTTCTTCTGGGACTCGTTCCGGATCGGCATGATCTGGGCCGTGTCCGTGACGCTGCTCCAGCTCGTCGCGGCCATGGGGCTCGCGCTCCTGCTCAACTCCGACCTCAAGCTCCAGGGCCTGACCCGCGTCCTCGCGCTCATCCCGTGGGCCATGCCGCCGGTCGTCGTCGCGATCATGTGGCGGATGATCTACTCGCCCAACGCGGGGCCGCTCAACGCGTTCCTGGGGAGCATCGGGCTGCCGGACGACATCAACTGGCTCGCGGACTTCTCGACCGCGCTGCCCGCCGTGATCGTCGTGGGCATCTGGGTCGGCATGCCGCAGACCACCGTGACGCTGCTCGCGGGACTCCAGCAGATCCCCGACGAGCTCCACGAGGCCGCAGCGATCGACGGCGCCAACGCGTGGCGCCGCTTCACCGCGGTCACGCTGCCCAGCCTGCGACCGATCATCACGTCGATCACCTCGCTCAACTTCATCTGGAACTTCAACTCGTTCTCCCTGGTCTACGTGCTGACCGAGGGCGGACCGGGCGGCCGCACCATGCTGCCGATGCTCTACACGTACCTCGAGGCGTTCAAGAACAGGAACATCGGCTACGCGGCCGCCATGGGCGTCGTGCTCGTGGTCGTCGTCGTCCTCCTGCTCGCGATCTACCTGTGGTCCCAGTTCCGCCAAGACCGCGACAGCACGGGGAAGTGATCTGATGCGTCATCTCGTCCGGCCGGCCCAGTACGTGGCGCTGTGCTTCTACATCGTCTTCCTCGGCTTCCCGCTGCTGTGGCTCATCTCGGCCTCGCTCAAGTCGTCGGGAGAGCTCAACTCGCTCAGCGTGAGCCTGATCCCGCAGGACCTCGACCTGAGCAACTACTCGGCCGCGCTCGAGCGCCAGGGGCTCGTGCGCTCGGCGTGGAACTCCACGGTCGTCGCGCTCGTCTCCACGGCGCTCGTGCTCCTGATCGCGCTGCCCGGCGCCTACGTCCTGGCCCGGCTCAAGGGCCTGGTCCGCGGGATGGGGGTCGGGTGGATCCTGGTCAGCCAGGTGTTCCCCGTGATCCTCATCATCCTGCCGCTGTTCCTCATCCTGCGGACCATCGGCCTGACCGACAGCCTGGTCGGCCTGACCCTGGTGCACACGACCTACACGCTGCCCTTCGCGCTGTGGATGCTCCAGGGGTACGTGAGCTCGATCCCGATCGAGCTCGAGGAAGCGGGCTCGATGGACGGGGCCAGCCGGCTCACGGTCCTGCGCACGATCGTCTTCCCGCTCCTCATGCCCGGCGTCGTCGCGACCGCGATGTTCAGCTTCGTCTCGTCCTGGAACGAGTTCTTCTTCGCGCTCGTCCTGCTCCAGTCGCCCGAGAACTACACCCTGCCGATCACGCTCAAGATGTTCATCGGCGGCGAGGGCAAGGTCGCGCTCGGCCCGCTCGCGGCAGGAGCCGTGCTGGCCGCGATCCCCAGCATCGTCTTCTTCTCCATCATGCAGAAAAGGCTCACCGGCGGACTCCTGTCCGGTGCCGTCAAGGGGTGAGCGCAGTGCGCGCAGACCCCCGCGGAAACCACCTCACCCGCACGACCCCCACGCCTCAGAAAGGCAGACACATGAAGACTCGTGGTGCGTCCATCGCCGCATGCCTCACGATCGGCACCCTGTTCCTCACCGCTTGCGGAAGCGGCGGGGACGGCGACGCCGGTGGGGACTCCGGTCCGATCACGCTGAAGTTCCAGTCGCTGTCCGACCAGCCCGCGGCCATCGCCGCGACCGAGAGCATCGTCTCGGACTGGAACGAGGCCAACCCGGACGTCCAGGTCGAGATCGTGCCCGCAGGGTGGGACGGCATCTACGACAAGCTCATCACGCAGTTCAACGGTGGTGCGGCGCCGGACATCATCCACTACGAGGCCGCGAGCATCGTGCCCTTCGCGGCGGACGGCTACCTGGCCGACCTCACCGAGCACATGTCCGACGAGTTCCGCTCGGACGTCCCCGAGGGGATCCTCGACGCGGTCACGGTCGACGGCAAGATCATCGCGTACCCGACCGAGCTCCAGTCCTACATGGTCTTCGCGAACAAGACCCTGCTCGACGCCGCGGGCGTCACGATCCCCACGGGCGAGACCATGACGTGGGACGAGATGCGCGCCATCGCGCAGGCCACGACCAAGGACGGCACGTACGGCCTGGGCTGGGGGCTCAAGAGCCCCACCGCGGCGTACATGGCGCTCGCGCCGGGCTTCGGCGGCACCTACTTCGAGGGCAGCGGCTCGGACGCCACGCTCACGGTCGGCGAGGGCGAGATGGCGGTCCCCGAGCTCGTGGACGCCATGGCGTTCGAGGACAAGTCGATCCTGCCCGTGACGCTGAGCCAGACGGGGTCCGAGACCCTCGCGACGTTCTACGCCGGGCAGGTCGCGATGACGATCCAGGGCTCGTTCCAGGCCGCGAACATCGCGACCGACGCACCCGAGGGCTTCGACTGGATCGTGCTCCCGCCGCTCGAGGGCTCGGAGGGCGCCGAGCAGGCCGCCAACCCGCAGACGCTGTCCGTGAACATCGACTCGGAGCACGTCGAGGAGTCCGCGGAGTTCATCGAGTTCTTCACGCAGACCGAGAACCTCGCGGCGCTCAACGAGGCCGACGCGCTCATCCCCGCGACGACCTCCGCGCAGGAGGCCCTCGCGGCCAAGCTCGGCACCGAGAACGGCTGGGACGTGATCCTCTCCTCGGGGCAGCACCTCGTCTCCGCGCCGTACCTCTTCGTCGACGCCTACGCGCAGTGGAAGGACACCGTCGCGACGCCGGCCTACCAGCGCTTCCTCGCGCAGGAGATCGACGCCGACGGCGTGGCCACCGAGCTGACGACCGGCTGGGAAGAGATCACGAAGTAGTGCACGACCCCGTGCGGACGGGCGGCAGCCCGCCCGTCCGCACGGACGACGACCACGGGGGGCCACGAGTCGCCCGAACGCAGAACGACGAACAGGGAGTGACCTGGTGAGCTGGCTGGACGAGAAGGCAGTGGCGGTGATCACCGGCGCAGCCGTCGGCGACGCGCTGGGCGGGGCGACGGAAGGTTGGACGCCGGAGCAGATCGAGGAGCGCCACGGCGGGCGGGTCACGGGCATCGTCGGGCCGTACTACCCCAACTGGCAGGACGCCCGCCCCATCGCGCCGTACCACAAGGGCGACGGGCACATCACGGACGACACCCTCATGACGCAGGCGCTCGTCGAGGTCTACGCCAAGCGCCGCGCGCACCTCGACGCGTACGCGATGGCGGAGGACCTGGTCCCGCTCATGATCGGCGAGCCGCGCTGGGTCCCCGAGCTCGAGTCGACCGTCCTGCTCCTGCAGCGGGTCTTCCTCGCCGAGAAGTGGATCGTCGCGCGCCTGCACTACGGGCACGTCGACCCCCGCGAGGCGGGTGTCGGGAACATCATCAACTGCGGCGCGGCCATGTACGTGGCCCCCGTCGGGCTGGCCAACGCGGGCGACCCGCGCGGGGCGTACGCCGAGGCGATCGACCTGACGGGTGCGCACCAGGCGAGCTACGGCCGCGAGGCCGCGGGCGTGTTCGCCGCGATGGTCGCGGCGGCGGTCGCGCCCGGCGCGACGCTCGAGGACGTCGTCGCGGCAGCGCTCGACGTCGCGCACGACGGGACGCTCGCCGCGCTGCGCGCGGTCGTCGACGCGTTCGACGGCTGGACCACGGTCCCCACGACCGACGAGGAGGAGCGCGCCCTGGCCCGCACGATCCGCGAGGTCGTCGCACCGTTCGACTCGGTGGGCCCCGAGTATCGGCAGATGTCGATGGACGCCCGTCGTCCCTCGCGCACCAAGGCGATCGAGGAGCTGCCCGCGGCGCTCGGGTTCGTCCTGGGCCACCGCGGCGACTTCCGCGGGGCCGTGCTCGGAGCGGTCAACTACGGCCGCGACGCCGACTCGATCGCGGTCATGGCCGGGGCGATCGCGGCCGGGCTCGGCGGGACCGAGGTCGTGCCGGTCGAGTGGCTCGACGAGATCGAGCGCGCGAGCCGGACCGACGTCCGGGCGACCGGTCGTCTCATGGGCGAGGTCGCGGGCGACATCCTGCGTGCGGACCGCGAGGCCGCCACGGCCCGGCTCCTGGCCCTCGACGAGATCGAGGCCGCGACGGTGGGAGCGCCGGCGTGAGACTCACCTGGGCCCAGCCCGAGGACCTCCTCGCGCACGAGCTCGTCCAGTCGGCGACCGAGGGCAAGGACGTCGCGGGCGTCGTCGAGCGGTGGACGACCGCGGGCGGCGAGGTCGTCCCGGCGGTGAGCGGCGCGGGCCCCGTGCCCGCGCCCCCGGCGCTGCGCGCCCTGGCGCGCGAGCTCCTCGACGAGCTCGACGCCCTGCCCGCGGCGCCGGCCCCGCACGAGCCGGACGGGTGGGCGCAGATCGCCGCGCTGCTCCCGGCGTCCCCGGTCCTGCCCACGGTGCCCGACGACGAGCACGCCCGCCGCGTGCACGGCGCCTGGACCGGGCGGTCCGCCGGGTGCCTGCTGGGCAAGCCGGTCGAGAAGATCCCGCGTCAGGGGATCGAGGAGATCCTGCGGGCCACGGGCCGCTGGCCGCTCACGACCTGGTTCACGGCCGTCGGCCTCCCCGAGGACGTCGCGGCGCGCTGGCCCTGGAACCGGCGCAGCGCCCCGACGTCGCTCGAGGAGAACATCGACGGGATGCCCGAGGACGACGACCTCAACTACCCGATCCTCGCCCTCGCGCTGCTCGAGAAGCACGGCACGGGCTTCACGACCGACGACGTCGCCCAGCTCTGGCTCGACAACCTGCCCGCGGGGCGCGTCTTCACCGCGGAGCGCGCGGCGTACCGCAACATCCTCGACGCGCGACCCGTCCCCGAGACCGCGACCCACCAGAACCCGTTCCGCGAGTGGATCGGCGCGCTCATCCGCACCGACGTGCTCGGGTGGGTCGCACCAGGCGACGTCCGGTCCGCCGCGTACCTCGCGTGGGTCGACGCGCGCCTGAGCCACACGCGCAACGGCGTCTACGGCGCCATGTGGGCAGCGGCGCTCGCCTCCGCGTCGATGGTCTGCACCACGGTCGACGAGGTGCTCGACGCCGCCCAGACCGTGCTGCCCCCGGACAGCCGGATCGCCCACGCGGTGCGGCTCGGCCGCGCGGCGGCCGCCGAGCACGGCGACGTGAGCGCCGGCCTCGACCGGATCCACGCCGCGTACGGCGACCTGCACTGGGTCCACGTGCTCAACAACGCGGCCGTGATCGCGTACGCGCTGGCGAAGGGCGCGGGCGACTTCGGGTCGAGCGTCTCGATCGCGGTCACCGCGGGCTGGGACACCGACTCGGCCGCCGCGACCGTGGGCGGCGTCGTCGGGGCGCTGCTCGGGACCGACGGGATCGGCGCGGCGTGGACCGGGCCGATCGACGGTCGCATCGCGACGTCCCTGCCGGGCGGCGAGCAGCGCATCGACGACCTCGTCGCGCGGACGCTCGCGCTGCGGCTCACGGAGCCCGTGGTCGCGGACCTCGCGAGGGCCGACGCGTGATCGCGCGGCACGCGAGCGGCCCCCGCCGGGGGAACGTCGTCGTCGTCGGCTCGGCCAACGTCGACCTCGTCGTCGACGTCCCGCGCCACCCCGGTGGCGGCGAGACGATCCTCGGCGGCGACCTGCGTCGCAGCCCCGGCGGCAAGGGCGCCAACCAGGCCGTGGCCGCGGCCCGCGCGGGCGGCGCCGACACGTCGTTCGTCGGGGCGCTCGGGCACGACGAGTCGGGTGAGCTGCTGCTCGCCTCGCTCGACGGGGCGGGTGTCCGCACCGACCTCGTCGAGCGTGTCGAGGCTCCCACGGGCACCGCGCTCATCACGGTCTCGCCCGACGGCGAGAACGCGATCGTGGTCGCCCCGGGAGCCAACTCGCACGTGCGCATCGGGACCGCGCAGGCCGAGCGGCTCGGTGCGGCCGACGTCGTGCTCGCCCAGCTCGAGATCCCCCTCGACGTGGTGCTCGCCGCCGCGGCGGTCCGCCGCCCCGGCGCGGTCCTCGCGCTCAACGCGGCGCCGTCGCGCGACCTGCCCGACGAGATGTGGGCCGTGCTCGACCTGCTGGTCGTCAACGAGCACGAAGCCCTCGACCTGGCCGGTGCGGCCAGTGCGGCCGCGGCGGACGACACCGTCGAGCGCCTCGCCATGATCCTCCTCGAGCGCGTGCCCGCGGTCGTCGTGACGCTCGGCGGCGCGGGCTGCCTCGTCGCCCAGCGCGGCGCGGACCCCGTCCGGGTCGCCGCCCCGCGCGTCGACGCGGTCGACACGACCGGCGCCGGCGACACCTTCTGCGGCGTCCTCGCCGCAGCCCTCGCGGGCGGGTCCACCCTCGTGGACGCCGCCCGGACCGCCTCGTTCGCGGGCGCCCTGGCCGTGACCCGGCCGGGGGCCCAGGACGCCGTGCCCACGGCCGACGAGGTCACCACCTTCGCCCACCCGGAGCCGCAGCCATGAGCTACACGTTCGACCCGCTCGTCCCTCGCCCCATCGACCTCCCGACGCTCGTCCCGCTCGACGGCGCCACCGGTGCCGCACCGGACCTCGCCGCGCTCGACGAGGCCAAGATCTTCGCGGCCCCCGACGACCCCGCCGCGTGGGCCGCCTGGCGCGAGCGCCTCGAGGCGTGGCGCACCGACGCGCGCGAGCGCCACGGCTTCACGGGCGCGGTCTACGAGCGACCCCAGGCCGCCTGGGCCGCGAGCTGCTTCACGATCGCGCAGGTCTGGCTGTGGGACGAGCTGCTCTACTCGTTCGAGGAGAGCTGTTTCACGCCCGAGCGGTTCCTCGCCGACGCCCGCGAGCGCTTCGCGGACCTCGACGCGGTGGTCCTGTGGCACGCGTACCCGGTCATCGGGATCGACGACCGCAACCAGTGGGACTTCTACCGCGACGTGCCCGGCCTGACCGGCCCCGACGGCCTGGTCGCGACCCTGCACGCCGCGGGCCTGCACGTGTTCGTCGACTACAACCCGTGGGACACGGGCACGCGCCGGGGCGAGGACGACCTGACCGAGCTCGCCGCCGTGGTCGCGGACCTCCCGGCCGACGGCGTCTTCCTCGACACCCTCAAGAAGGCCGAGCCCGAGCTCGTCGAGCGGCTCGAGGCCGCCCGCCCCGGCATCGTGCTGGAGGGCGAGTCGAAGCTCGCGGTCGAGCGCATCGAGGACCACTCGTCGTCGTGGGCGCAGTTCTTCGCCGACTCGTCCGTGCCGGGGGTGCTGCGCGCGCACTGGTACGAGCGTCGCCACATGCAGCACCACGTGCGCCGCTGGAACCGCGACCACACCGACGAGCTCCAGTCCGCCTGGATCAACGGCGTGGGCGTCATGGTGTGGGAGGTCGTGTTCGGGGTGTGGGTCGGGTGGAGCGAGCGCGACGCCGCGACCCTGCGCCGCATGGTCACCGTCCAGCGCGCCGCGAAGGACCTGCTGCTCGACGGCGACTGGACGCCGCTCACCGACCTCGCCCCCGAGGCGCGCGAGGCCGGCGTGCACGCGTCGCTCTTCTCGCACGACGGCGTCTCGCTGTGGACCCTGGTCAACCGTGGCGAGCAGGACTGGACGGGCCCGGTCCTCACCGACGCGCCCGCCGGTCGCCTGGTCGACCTGACGGGCCTCGCGACGGCCACCGCCCCGACCGGCGCGCCGGTCGCCCCGACCGGTTGCCTCGTCAGCGTCGACGGCGCCACCACCTCTCCCGTGGTCCTCACCTCTCCCGTGGTCACGGTCCCCGGCCGCGGCATCGCCGCGCTCCTGCACGTCGCCCCCGGCGCCGTCGAGCCCGACTGGCTCCCGGGCCTGGTCGAGGACATGCGTGGGCATGCGGCGAGCCCGGACGCCCGGTTCCCGCACCGCCTCGCGCGCCGCGTCGTGCCCAGGGCCCCGGCCTTCCGGCCCGACGCCGCACCCGCCGCCGCTGCCACCGGGCCCGACGACGCCGGCGCACCCGCGGCCGAGCCCGCCGCGGTGGCGACCCCCGCACCCGAGGCGGGCGCCGTCGTCGTGCCTGCGGGCCCGTACGTCCTGACCGTGCGCTACCGCGCCCGGGAGACCGGGATGTACCAGGGCGCGCCCTACGTCGAGGAGTGGAAGCCCCTCTCGCCCCGCCTGCACGACCCGCGCACGCTCCAGCGCGACGGCGAGCTCGCCGCGCCCGTCGCGGTCGCGGCCTCGGAGGTCACGAACGACCAGTTCGCGGCGTTCCTCGACGCGACGGGCTACCGGCCCGCGACCTCGCACCGGTTCCTCGCGCACTGGGTGGACGGCCGCCCGCCCGCGGCGCGCGGGGGCGAGCCGGTGACGTTCGTCGACCTCGACGACGCGCGCGCCTACAGCGCGTGGCGCGGGGGCCGGCTCCCGAGCGAGGACGAGTGGCAGCTCGCGGGCGAGACGGGCGGCCTGCTGCGCGGGACCCCCGTGGTGTGGAACTGGACCGAGAGCGAGCACAGCGACGGCCGCACGCGCTACGCGATGCTCAAGGGCGGCTCCGACCACGAGTCGACCGGTTCCGAGTGGTACTTCGACGGCGGCGTCCAGCGCCCCGAGTTCAGCGCCAAGCTGCTCCTGCCGGGCCTGGGCCTCGCGCGCAGCTCGAGCATCGGCTTCCGCTGCGCGTGGACCACGGACGAGGTGACGGCATGACGGTCTCGCGCAACCCTGCGGACGGCGCGCTCGCGGGCCTCAAGGTCGTCGACGCCTCGACGCTCTTCGCCGGACCCATGGCGGCCATGCACCTGGGCGACATGGGTGCCGACGTGATCAAGGTCGAGCACCCCACCAAGCCCGACCCGTCGCGCGGGCACGGCGCCTCCAAGGACGGCGTCAACCTCTGGTGGAAGACGCTCGGGCGCAACAAGCGCACCGTGACCGTGAACCTGTCGAGCGACGGCGGGCGCGAGGTCTTCCTGGCGCTCGCGGCCGAGGCGGACGTCGTGATCGAGAACTTCCGCCCCGGGACCCTCGAACGCTGGGGCCTGGGCTACGACGAGCTCTCGGCCCGCAACCCGCGGCTCGTGCTCGCGCGCATCAGCGGGTTCGGGCAGGTGGGGCCGTACCGCTCGCGTCCCGGGTTCGGCACGCTCGCCGAGGCCATGAGCGGCTTCGCGGCCATGACGGGCGAGCCCGACGGACCGCCGACCCTGCCGCCGTTCGGCCTCGCCGACGGCGTCGCGTCCCTCGCGACCGCGTTCGCGGTCATGGTCGCGCTCCAGAGCCGCGAGCGCACGGGCCGCGGTCAGGTCGTCGACACCGCGATCATCGAGCCCATCCTCGCGATGCTCGGCCCGCAGATCACCCGGTGGGACCAGCTGCGGACCGTGCAGCCGCGCACGGGCAACCGTTCGGCCAACAACGCGCCGCGCAACACGTACCGGACGCGCGACGGGCAGTGGGTCGCGGTCTCGACGTCGGCGCAGTCGATCGCGGAGCGCGTCATGCGCCTGGTGGGGCACCCCGAGGTCATCGACGAGCCGTGGTTCGCGGTGGGGGCCGAGCGCGCGCAGCACGCCGACGAGCTCGACGCGGCCGTGGGCGGATGGATCGCCGAGCGCACGCGCGACGAGGTCGTGGCCGCGTTCGAGGAGGCGCAGGCCGCGGTCGCGCCCATCTACGACGCGCAGGACATCGTGAGCGACCCGCAGTTCCAGGCGCTCGGCACGCTCCACGAGATCGAGGACCCCGAGCTCGGCCCGATGCTCATGCAGGGCCCGCTCTTCCGGCTGTCGGACCACGACGGCGTGATCGGGTTCACGGGTCGCGCGCACGGCGCCGACACCGACGAGGTGCTGGGCGAGCTGGGCTTCGACGCGGCGCGGGTCGCCGCGCTCCGCGAGGCGGGGGCCGTATGAGCACCCCGCCGCTCACGCTGCTCTACGCGCCGGCCGACCGCCCGGACCGGGTCGCCAAGGCGCTCGCGACGACCGCCGACGTCGTGATCGTCGACCTCGAGGACGCCGTCGCCGCGTCCGGCAAGGAGGCAGCGCGCCGCGAGGCCGTGGCGCTGCTCGCCGGGACCACGCGCCGGGTCCAGGTGCGCGTCAACCAGCGCGGCACGCCCTGGCACGCCGACGACGTCGCGGCGGTCGCGATGCTGCCCCTCGCCGTGGGGGCGCGCGTGCCCAAGGTCGAGTCGGCCGCCGAGGTCCGCGAGCTCGCGACCGCGCTGCCCGGGCGCGAGCTCCACCTGCTGATCGAGTCGGCGCTCGGGGTCGAGCGCGCGTTCGAGATCGCGTCGGCCTCGCCCCAGGTCGCGTCGGTCGGCCTGGGTGAGGCCGACCTGCGCTCGGACCTGCGCGTGGACGACGACGGCGCGCTCGCCTGGGTGCGCAGCCGCCTCGTGGTCGCGGCGCGGGCCGCGGGACTGCCGTCGCCGTCCATGTCGGCGTACACGCACGTCAAGGACGTCGACGGGCTCGTGGCCTCGTGCCGCGCGGGCCGCGCGCTCGGCTTCCTGGGGCGCACCGCGATCCACCCCGTCCAGCTCGACCCCATCCGTGAGGCGTTCCTCCCGAGCACCGAGGAGGTCGACCGGGCGCGCGAGGTGCTCGACCGCGTCGGCGCCGCGGCGGCGCGCGGGGTCGGGGCGATCGCGCTCGCGGACGGCACGTTCCTCGACGTCGCGATGGTCGAGCGTGCGCGCTCGGTCCTCGCGGTCGCGGGGGAGTCCACGGCCTGAGCGCCGCTCCCTGCGAGGGCCGCCTGCGCACCGGCGCGCGGGCGGGCCGCCTGCTCCACCTGCATGCACCGAGGTACCTCGCACGAACCGTCGTACCCGCACGAACCGAAGAACCGCTCGGCCCCGATCACGCTTCTCGAAGGAGAGAACCATGACCTCAGCCCTCCCGGCGACGCCACCGCGCGTCCCCCGTTCGCGGCGGCGCATCGCCGCCCTCCTGGCCGGGGTGGTGGGAGCGGGCGGCGCCGTCGTCGGGCTGCCGCTCGTCGCGGCCGGGCCGGTCGCGGCCGCCGAGCAGGGCACGCTCGTGCCCGGCAGTGCGCCGTCCGAGGCGCTCGGCGCGGGAGGGGCCGTCGACTACACGGTGTACCTCCCGCCGGGCTACGACGAGGACGCCGAGCAGCGCTACCCGACCGTCTACCTGCTGCACGGGCGGGGCGACACGCAGGCCGCGTGGCAGCGCGTCGCGACCGACCTCGACGAGCTCATCGCGACCGAGGCGATCCAGCCGATGGTCGTCGTCATGCCCGACGCGCCCTGGAACGACCGGGGGAGCTGGTACACCGACTCGGCGTACGAGGGCGCTGACGGTGCTGGACCCGACGGCGGCACCGGTGCAGGATTCCAGGTCGAGACCGCGCTCACGCGCGACCTGGTCGGGCACGTCGACGCGACCTACCGGACCGTGGCCGACCGCGAGGCGCGCGCCGTGGGCGGCTACTCGATGGGCGGGGCGGGCGCGCTGCGCCTGACCCTCGCGCACCAGGACGAGTTCTCGGCAGGGATCGTGCTGAGCCCCGCGGTCTACGTCCCCCAGCCTCCTGCGGACTCCTCGGTCCGTGACCACGGGGGCTACGGCGTCGGGCACGAGCTGTTCTCGGCCGAGCGGTACACCGAGCTCTCCTACCCGGCGGCGCTCGCCGCGCTCGACCCGGCCCTGCCCGTGCACCTGTTCGTCGCGGTCGGCGACGACGAGTGGGCCAACCCCGACCCCGCCGAGGCGAGCCATGACATCGACTTCGAGTCGGCCCGGCTCTACAACACCGCGCGCCGCGTGCCGGGAGTCACGGCCGAGCTGCGGGTCATGAACGGGGGCCACGACTGGGACGTCTGGCAGCCCGCGTTCCGCGAGGCGATCGTCGACGTGTCCTCGCGCCTGCGCACCGAGCCCACCGTTCCGTGGGACGCCGAGCTGCTCGGCTCCGCGGGGGACGACCGCGCGGGCGGCATCCTCCCCCTGCCCGACGGCGGCACGACCGTCGCCCTCAACCTGGCCGGGGCGTGGGCCGGGTCGCAGCCCGCGGGCGGGCTCGACGTCGTGCTCGCACGCCGCGACGCGGACGGGGCCACGCTGTGGCAGCACCCGATCGCGACCCCCGCGGACGAGCGCGCGTACGGCGTGGTCGCCGGACGGTCCGGGACGACCCTCGTCGCCGGGTACACCAAGGGCGACCTCGACGGGAAGCACGCGGGCTCGACGCGCGACGACGGGTTCGTCGCGGCCGTGACCGCCGCGGGCGAGCGCGCCTGGACGCTCCAGACGGGCGACCCCGCTGCGGCCGACCGCTTCTACGCGGTCTCGCCCGACGGGGCCGGCGGCGCGTACGTCGCGGGGTACACGAGCGGCACCGTCCCCGGCGGGACGAGCGCGGGGGACAAGGACGCGATCGTCGGACGGGTGTCCGCGACGGGCGAGCTCCTGTGGCTCCGCCAGGTCGGCGGGCCGGGCGAGGACAAGGCCCTCGCGGTCGCGCCCGGGCCCGACGGGTCCGTGTACGTGGGCGGGGTCGCGGGGCAGGGTATGCCGGGCGCGCAGGCGGCCGGGGCCAACGACGGGTGGGTCGCACGGTACGACGGCGCGGGCGAGCTCGTGTGGCTGCGCGGTGTCGCGACGTCGGCCAACGACCAGGTCAGCGGGCTCGTGGCGCGGGCCGACGGGTCGGCCGTCGCCGTGGGGCACACGCGCGGCGCGCTCGGCGGGGCGTCCGCGGGCGACAACGACGTGTTCGCGCGGGCGTTCGACGCCCGCGGCGAGGTCCTGTGGACGACGCAGACCGGCACGGCGACCGACGACCGCGGCGTGACCGGCGTCGCGGGTGCCGACGGCACGGTGCTGGTCGCGGGCACGACGTACGGGGCTCTGGGCACCCCGGTCGGCGGCGTGGACGTGTTCACGCTCGCGCTCGCGGCCGACGGCACGCCTGGGACCGTGACCCAGCTCGGGACGAGGGAGCGCGACGGGGCCGACGAGTGGGACGACGCGAACCTGTTCGCCGCGACGGTCCCGGGGACGGACGGCGCGTGGTTGAGCGGTCTGACGTTCGGGGCGCCGTTCGGCGCGGTGAACGCCGGGGCCGGGGACGTGTTCGTGACCCGGGTCGACTTCGCGACGGGGCCGGGCGTGCCCACGACCGCGGTGGGCGTCGAGGCCACGGCGCGCTGCGTCGCGGGCCGGGCGCAGGTCTCGGTGCGGGCGCTCAACGGGGGCGACCAGGCGGTCGACCTCGAGGTGTCGACGCCGTTCGGTACCAAGACGTTCGTGGGCGTGGCTGCGGGCAAGAGCGCGCAGCAGACGTTCGCTACCCGGGTGAGCGAGATCGAGGCCGGCGAGGTCACGGTCACCGTCCAGGAGCCGGCGGGGCCGGTCGAGGTCGTCGCTCGGTACGCGGCGACGGACTGCGCGGCCTGACGGTCGCGCGCTCTGCCCGCCCGACGGCGGAGCTCACCTTCCGCAGGGAAGG
>NZ_JBHXBO010000024.1:0-28300 GCF_042726775.1 Oerskovia sp. NPDC060287 | reverse complement strand
GCCCTGGAGGGCGACCCCCTCGACGCGGAGCTGGTGTGCTGCGGGCCTGGTCAGACCGTCCGGCGGAAGCGGACCTGCGTCAGGTCACGGCCGCCGATGTCGTCGCGACGCTCGACCCCGTCCGGTGCGAACCCGTGACGGCGGTAGAAGTGCTGGGCGCGCTCGTTGTCCTTGAGGACCCACAGCGAGACCGGGGTGCGCGGCGGGACCTTGGACAGCATGGTGCGCATGAGGTCGCGGGCTACGCCGCGTCCCCAGGCCTCGGGGTCGAGGTAGATCGCGTAGACCTCGAGGTCTCCGGACTCGGCGTCCTCGTCGCGCGCGGGACCGAGGCTCGCGAACCCGAGGGCTCGCCCGTCGGCCTCGGCCAGGAGGATGTCGGCGCCGGAGTTCGCGAGGTTCTGCGTCCAGGCTGCCTCGCGCTGGTCGTGGTCGAGCGATGCGAGGTAGTCGTCAGGGACGATCCCGGCATAGGCACCCCGCCACGAGGCGATGTGGACCTGGGCGATCGACGCCGCGTCCTGTGGAGTTGCCGTGCGGATCGTTACCTCGTTGAGTTCCGTCACCATGACCAAATCCTGCCACTTCCGTGGAGTTTCACCAAACCTCTTTGTCCGGATCTTCAGCAAATCTCCCCAAGGTGATGTGCTGGTGGGATGAGAGAGGAGCGGCGGGCGTGCCCGCACGTCGTCCGCCGATCCTCTCAGCCTTTCACCCCGCGTGCTCGCTGGACGTCGTGCGTGCGGCGAGCGCCTGCCGGACCTCGTCGGCGATCAGGTCGCCGTTGGTCGCGGCTGCCGCCTGGACGCCGGCCGCCGCCGCGGCGACCACCTGCGCCATGATGTTCGTGACGTTGCCCGCGACCCTGACACCGGGGACGGAGGTCGCGCCCTGGGGGTCGGAGGGCACGTAGGTCCCGATCGTCACCCCGTCGACGACCTGGTCCTCGGTCGTGACCCCGAGCGACGCGAGGACCGCGGACCGGGCCGTGAAGCGGGGAGCGACGACGAGCGCCGCGCACGGGACGACGTCTCCGGACGCGAGCCGGACGCCGCTCAGGACGCCCGCGTCGAGCGAGAGCCCCACGACCGGGCCTTCGGCCACCCGGATGCCGCGCGCGTCGAGGGCGGCACGGGTCTCGGCGTCTGGGGCCGGCGACCCGTGGAGGAAGAGGGTCACGTCGTCGCTCCACTGGCGCCACATCTGCGCCTGGTGGACCGCCATCGGGCCCGTCGCGAGAATGCCCACGGCCTGGTCGCGCACCTCCCAGCCGTGGCAGTACGGGCAGTGCAGGACGTCCTTGCCCCACCGGTCGGCGAGTCCGGGCACGTCGGGCAGCTCGTCGACGAGGCCCGTGGTGACCAGCAGACGACGGGCCAGGACGGCCCTGCCGTCGGTCGTGAGGACCTCGAACCCGCCGTCGGGCAGGGCCGTCGCGGACTCGGCCGTGCCCTGGGAGATCCGGCCCCCGTAGGCCGCGACCTCGGCCCTCCCGGCCGCGAGGAGCGCGGCGGGGTTCTCGCCGTCGCGGGACAGGTAGCCGTGCATGTGCTCGGCCGGTGCGTTGCGGGGACGTCCGGCGTCGATCACGAGCACGCTGCGTCGTGCCCGCGCGAGCGTGAGGGCTCCGCTCAGGCCTGCCGCGCCACCTCCCACGACCACGACGTCGTAGGTCTCCGGCGTGGTGCTGCTCGGCGTGCTCTCGCCCGTGGCGGGCGCTGGGTTCTCTCGGGTCACGGTGACCACCTCCGTCGTCGAGCATCCGCACCCCCGCCGCCTGCTGGCAATTCCTCTTGCCGAAGTGGCAAACTTGACGCCATGGACGATCCCTTCGCCGAAGCCCTCGAGGCCGTCGGGCCACGGTTGCGCGCGCTGCGTCGGCAGCGTCACCTGACCCTCGCCGAGCTGTCCGACCGCACGGGCATCTCGGTGAGCACGCTGTCCCGGCTCGAGTCCGGGGGGCGGCGCCCCACGCTCGAGCTCCTCCTGCCGCTCGCCCGCGAGCACGAGGTGCCGCTCGACGAGCTCGTCGGCGCCCCGCCCACGGGGGACCCGCGGATCCACGCGCGCCCGGTCAAGCGGCACGGTTCCACGTTCCTGCCGCTCTCGCGCAGGCCGGGCGGCGTCCAGGCCTACAAGCAGCTCCTGCACGGCAGGACCTCGGACGTCCTGCCCGAGACCAGGGTGCACGAGGGCTACGAGTGGCTGTACGTCCTGGGTGGGCGGCTGCGCCTCCTGCTCGGGGAGCACGACCTGGTCCTCGGCGAGGGCGAGGCGGCCGAGTTCGACACGCGCACCCCGCACGCGATCCTCAGTGCCGACGAGCACCCGGTCGAGCTGCTCGTCCTCTACGGCCCCCAGGGGGAGAGGGCGCACGTGCGGGCGCGGCCCACGTCACGCGCTGCCGACCGGCCGGACTGAGGAGCCGGGCGCCCCGCGGGCGGACGCTGCCCGCCACCCGGGCGGCCCGCCGTCGGGCACCGAACGTCCCCGGACACACGAAAGCCCGCCAGGACGAGTCCTGACGGGCTTTCGTGGAACGAGCTGAAAGGCTCAGACGTGACGGACGACCTTGCCGGCCTTCAGGCACGAGGTGCACACGTTGAGGCGCTTCGGGGTGCCCGAAACGATGGCACGGACGCGCTGGATGTTCGGGTTCCAGCGACGCTTCGTACGGACGTGCGAGTGCGAGATGCTGTGCCCGAAGCTCGGGCCCTTGCCGCAGACTTCGCAGTTGGCAGCCACGATTTCTCCTGATCGTCGTGCACGCCTCCGCGAAGGACAGCGGCGACGTAGTGAATGGTCTGTGGGGTGAACGCTCCGAACCGGCAGAAGCCGGGGAGCGTCCGTGGTCGCCCAGATCTGTCCGGGCAACCTCCATAGGGTAGCCGATGGCCGCCCTCCACCCCAAACCGGCCCGAACGCATGCAAGAGGCAGCGCGCGAGGCGGACTACGGTGGTCCGGACAGTATCGCAGGCTCGACGGGGGTTCGGCACCCTCGCGTGCCGCCCCGGACCGAGGAGCCCCACGAGCGTGACCGACGGCAAGGAGCACATCGAGCCCGCAGTGGTGCGGGCGTGGGTGACCGAGACGGTCCGGACGCTCGGGGAGGCCAGGGCGCGCATCGACAGCGCGAACGTCTTCCCCGTCGCGGACGCGGACACCGGCACCAACATGCTCCTGACGGTCACCGAGGGGGCGCGGGCCGTGGCCGCCCTGCCCGACGGCGAGCCCACCGACTCCGTCCTGGTCGCCTTCGCGCGGGGCGCGCTGCTCGGGGCGCGCGGGAACTCGGGCGTGATCCTCAGCGAGTTCCTGCGCGGCTTCGCGGGCGCGGTGACGTCCGCGGACCAGCCCGTGGGGTCGCTGCGCGTCGCGACACGGTTCGAGGCCGCTGCTCGGGCCTCGTACGCGGCGGTCGCCGCTCCCGTGCCCGGGACGATCCTCACGGCCGCGAGCGGCGGGGCGTCCGCGGCCCGCGCCGCGGCCGACGCGGGCGCCGACCTGACCGGCGTGGTGGTCGCGGCACGTGACGGATCTCACCGCGCCATGCTCCGCAGCCCCAGCGAGCTCGAGGTCCTCTCGCGCGCCGGGGTGCGAGACGCGGGGGCCTACGGGCTCGTCCTCGTGCTCGACGCGCTGTGCCGAGTCCTGGGCGCGGACGGGCTCGACGGCGCCGGTCTGGAGGCCGGTGTGACCGAGACCTCGCGCCTCGGCGGGGCCCCGGTGGTGGTTCCGGGTCACGGCGGCTCGCCTGCGTCGGACGTGCCGGCAGGTCCGGTGCTGCCAGCGCTCCCGACGCTGTCGGTGGCCGGCGGCACCATGGACGCCATGGCGACCCTGACGACCGACGCCTCGGTGGACCCGCGGGCGAGGGCGGGCCTCGCCGTCGGGCACGCCGATCCCTCTGCCGGCCCGTCGCCCGCGCTCACCGGCGGCGACCCCGCGGCCGTGGGGCTCGACGGCGAGTTCGAGGTCATGTTCGTCGTGGAGTCCGTCCAGGACGGCCGCAGGGACGCCCCTGACCTCGCAGCCGCTCTCCGTACCGCGCTCCAGGAGGTCGGCGACTCGGTCGTCGTGGTCGGCGACGGCGTCTGGCAGGCGCACGTGCACACGGACGACCCCGGGCGCGCGGTCGCCGCGGCGCGACAGGTCGCCGCCGGACGTGCGGGGCTGCGCCAGGTCTGCGTGCGCCACCTCGCGACCCAGGTCGCTGCGCGCGGCGTGCACGAGGACCCGTCGGCCGCCGCGCCCCACCCCGAGCAGCAGGTGCCCGCGCACGGCGTGGTGGCCATCACGTCGGCGCCAGGGCTCGTACCGGACCTGGCCCGCAGCGGGGCCGTTGTCCTGCTCGCGGCCGACCGCGCCCCCGAGCCCGAGGAGGTGCTGAGGGTCGCGGTGGACACCTCGGCCCGGTTCGTCACGGTGCTTCCGGGCAGCGCCGCGGCCGCGGTCGCGGCCCGCGCGGCGGCGTCGCGGGTCGAGCCGGGAGCGGGCGACCTGCAGGCCGTCGAGGTCCTCGACGCCCCGACGGACCTGCACGTCGTCGCGGCCCTCGCCGCGGCGCAGCTCGTCGAGGAGGACCAGGCCGAGGCGATGCGAGCCGCGCTCGCCGACGTCCGGGCCGTCCAGGTCGCGGCGGACGGCTCGCTCGTGCGTCCCGCGCTCGAGGACCTCCTGCGCCCGGACGACGAGGTCCTCACGATCATGCCGGGACGCGGGGTGGACCCGCTCGTGATCGACGTCGTCGTCGGCATCGCCCGCCAGCGCGTCCCGGGCATCGAGGTCGTCGTCCTCGACTCCGGGCGCGACCACGCAGACCTCGAGCTGGGAGCGGAATGACCAAGGACCTGACGCCCGAGACCCCGGACCACGTGACCGCCACCCGTGTGCTGGCCGGGGACCTCGTCACGGGACCCGTGGACCGGTTCGCCGAGCCGCTCGCCAAGGTGCTCGGCCCGCGGACCGCCGGCGCGCTCGCGAAGCTGGGCCTCGAGACCACGGGTGACCTGCTGGGCCACTACCCGCGCCGCTACGGCGACCCGGGCAGGCTCACCGACCTCGGCGGGCTCGTGCTCGGGGAGCACGTGACGATCATGGCGCGCGTGGTCCAGGCGACCGTACGTGCCATGCGCTCACGGGGCGGGGCCATGATGCAGGCCGAGGTCACCGACGGCGTCCACCGGCTCTCGCTGACGTTCTTCGCCAAGGGCACCGGGGCGCTCCGGACGCACGAGAGCCGTCTGCAGCCCGGGCGCACGGGACTGTTCACGGGCGTCGTGAGCGCCTACCGCGGGGCGCGCCAGCTCACGCACCCGGACTACCTGATCATCGGGGTCGACGCCGACGACGAGGAGTCCGCACTCATCGAGGCCCGTCGCCCCATCCCGCTCTACCCGGCGAGCGCCGCGATCCCGAGCTGGCGGATCCAGAAGGCCGTCCGCCAGGTCCTGGACCCGCTGACCGAGGACGAGGTGCCGGACCCGCTGCCTCCCACGGTCCGCGAGGCCCGCGGGTTCGGGTCGCGGCACGCCGCGCTCAAGGACGTCCACGAGCCGTTCGACACGCGCCAGTGGCAGCACGGCCGTGACCGCCTGCGCTACGAGGAGGCGTTCGTGCTCCAGGCCGCGCTCGCCCAGCGGCGCGCGCGGGCCGAGGCTGAGGAGGCGACGGCCCGGCCGCTGCTCGCCCCGGGCGAGCCCAGCGTCCTCGCGGACTTCGACGCGTCCCTGCCGTTCACGCTCACGGCCGGGCAGCGTGAGATCGGCGCGGAGATCTCCGAAGAGCTTGCGCGCTCGCGGCCCATGCAGAGGCTGCTCCAGGGAGAGGTCGGCTCGGGCAAGACCGTCGTCGCGCTGCGCGCGATGCTCCAGGTGGTCGACGCCGGGGGGCAGGCCGCTCTCCTGGCGCCCACCGAGGTGCTCGCCTCGCAGCACGCCCGCACGCTCGCGACCCTGCTCGGGCCGCTCGCCGAGGGAGGCATGCTGGGTGGGGCCGACCACGGCACGCGTGTCGCGCTCCTCACGGGATCCCTGGGGGCCGCCGCCAAGAAGTCCGCGCTGCTCGACGCCGCGAGCGGACGCGCGGGGATCGTCGTCGGGACGCACGCGCTGCTGAGCGAGAACGTGCAGTTCGCGGACCTCGGGCTGGTCGTGGTCGACGAGCAGCACCGGTTCGGCGTGGAGCAGCGCGACGCGCTCCGGGCCAAGGCCCGCACGAGCCCTCACCTGCTCGTCATGACCGCGACCCCCATCCCGCGCACGGTCGCCATGACGGTGTTCGGCGACCTCGAGACGTCCTCGCTCACCGAGATCCCGGCCGGGCGGGCGGGCATCACGACGCACGTGGTCCCCGCGGACAACGAGGCGTGGATGAACCGGACGTGGCAGCGCGTGCGCGAGGAGGTCGACGCCGGCCACCGCGCCTACGTGGTGTGCGCCCGGATCCACCCCGACGCCGAGGTCCCGGCCCCGGACGCAGGTCCCGACGCCGCGGGGGAGGGCAAGGTGGCCGCGAGGAGGAGGACCAGGACCGACGACTTCGACGAGGTGCCCGACTTCCTCGACCTCGACGGGACCGGCACCGGGTCGGACCGGCCGCCGCTGCGCGCGGTGCTCGAGGTCGCCGAGGAGCTCGCGCGCGTGCCCGCGCTGCGCGGCCTCTCGGTCGGCGTCCTGCACGGGCAGATGCCGCCGGCGGACAAGGAGAAGGCCATGGCCGACTTCGCGTCCGGTGCGGTGCAGGTGCTGGTCTCCACGACCGTGGTCGAGGTCGGCGTCGACGTGCCCGAGGCCACCGTGATGGTCGTGTTCGACGCCGACCGGTTCGGCCTCTCGCAGCTCCACCAGCTCCGCGGCCGCGTGGGCCGTGGCTCCGCGCCGGGGTTGTGCCTGCTCGTCTCGACCGTCGAGCCCGGCACGCCCGCGGCCGTCCGGGTCGAGACCATGGCCGAGACCACCGACGGCTTCCGCCTCGCGACGGTCGACCTCGAGCTCCGCAGCGAGGGCGACGTGCTGGGCGCTGCTCAGTCCGGCAAGGCGAGCTCGCTGCGGCTGCTGCGCGTCGTCAAGGACGTCGCGGTGATCGAGCAGGCGCGCGCGGACGCGGCCGAGGTGATCGCCGCCGACCCTGACCTCGAGCACCACCCCGAGCTGCGGGCCGCGATCGCGAGCAGGCTCGACCCCGAGCGCGAGGAGTTCCTCGAACGGTCGTAGCCGGGCCCCGGGCCGGCCCGTCTAGGCTGTCCCGCATGACGAGGATCGTGGCCGGGACGGTCGGTGGACGCAGCCTGCAGGTGCCCCCCAAGGGCACGCGCCCCACGAGCGACCGGGTGCGCGAGGCGATCTTCTCGCGGCTCGAGCACTACGGGGTCCTCGAGGGGGCCTATGTCCTGGACCTGTACGC
Source organism: Oerskovia sp. NPDC060287 (assembly GCF_042726775.1). Classification (NCBI taxonomy): domain Bacteria; kingdom Bacillati; phylum Actinomycetota; class Actinomycetes; order Micrococcales; family Cellulomonadaceae; genus Oerskovia; species Oerskovia sp. NPDC060287. The sequence goes on along the minus strand of NZ_JBHXBO010000024.1, from coordinate 20,895 downwards.
GGGGTCAGGGGCCCTGGGCCTGGAGGCCGCCTCGCGCGGCGCGCAGAAGGTCGTGCTGGTCGACGCCGCGCGCGCCGCCGCGGAGGTCTGCCGGGCCAACGTGAAGACCCTCGGCCTGACGAACGTGCAGGTCGTCCAGGACAAGGCCGAGAAGTTCGTCCTGTCGCCGCCGGCGACCACGTGGGACGTCGTCTTCATCGACCCTCCCTACGACCTCGCGGAGGCAGTGGTCGCCGAGCTCCTGCGGCAGCTCTCGGTGACGTCGGCGCTCGTCGAGGACGCGGTCGTGGTCGTGGAGCGCTCGACGCGCAGCCCCGAGCCGCAGTGGCCCGCAGGATGGGAGCTGCTCGCCCGCAAGGACTACGGCGAGACGGCCGTGTACTACGCGGGTCCGGCCGCGGCCGAGGCCGGGGAGGCTGCGGGCGACGCGTCCTGAGGGACCTGCCCAGGTCCTGAGGAACCTACAGGCCGGACGGGGCAGCGGGCGCGCGCAGCGACGCCTCGTCGAGCAGCCCCACCGGGACGCGGTCCAGCTCGTCGGCCGCGACCAGCTCGACGCGCTCTCCTGCGACCGAGGCCAGCAGCGCGCGCGTGGGCTCGTCGTCCGCGAGGCTGCCCTCGCTGTCCACGAAGTACTCGCGCAGGAACGTGCGCAGCGGGGCCGCGGGCACGCTCGTCGCCGTGGGGTCCTCGGTCGCGAGCGTCATGAGCAGCAGCGCGGGCACGCGTTCGGCGCCGGGAGCGTTGCCGGGCTGGAAGTACGGCACCGCCAGGACCCGTCCGCCGTGGCGCGCGTAGAACCGCAGCCGCGCCTCGGGGTCGCCGTGCGCCTCGCTCGCCGAGTGGAAGTCCGGGTGCTCGACCTCGCCCAGCACCATGGCCGGGCGCAGGTTCGTCAGCCACGCGGCCACGGCCGCCCCGAGCAGGGCCGCGCCGATCCCGCCCCCGCGCCGCCCCGGCGCGATCGCCAGGTACTGCACGAGCAGGACCCGCGCCTCGGCCGACCACGAGCCGACGACGCCGGCCACCACACGCCCGGAAGGTGCCTCGTCCGGCCTGCCGTCCGCCGTGCCCGCCCCACCGGGCCCCGGCCCGGCCGCACCCGGTCCGCTCGGGGGAGCGGCGCCCTCGGGCACCTCGACGACCCCCAACGACTCCAGGTGCCCTGCCGCGTGGTCCGCGAGGAACGACGAGAGCGAGACCAGCTCCGCCGGAGGGAACGACGGGCTCAGCACGTCCCGGTAGAGCTGCGTGAGCTGCTCGACCGAGCGGAGGGGGACGACGACGGGACCGGACTGGGGAGACATGGCACCCATCCTGCCGCGCCCGGGCTCCGCGCGCGGCCTGGCGCGGCCCGCGGCGAGCCCCGGCCTGCCCGGATTCTCGGGGCCCGTGTACTACCGTGGCGAGGTGACCATCGCCGTCTGCCCGGGGTCGTTCGACCCCCTCACCCTCGGCCACCTCGACATCGTCCGCCGAGCGCGGTCCTTGTTCGACGAGGTCGTCCTGGGGGTCGCCCGCAACTCGTCCAAGTCCGCGCTCCTGAGCGCCGAGCAGCGCGTCGAGATCGCCCGCGCCGCGCTCGACGCGAGCCCGGGCCTCGAGGACGTGCGCGTCGCGATCGTCCCCGGTCTCCTCGTGGACTTCTGCCGCGAGGTCGGAGCCGTGGCCGTCGTCAAGGGCCTGCGCGGAGGCGCGGACTTCGACGCCGAGCTGCCCATGGCCCTCATGAACCGTCACCTCGTGGGCGTCGAGACCGTGTTCGTCCCGGGCGACCCCGCCCTCGCCCACGTCGCGTCCTCGCTCGTCAAGGACGTGGCCCGCTTCGGCGGCCCCGTCGACGACCTCGTGCCGGCGGGCGTGGGCGACCTCGTGCGCCGGGCGCTCGCGGACCGCGCGGCCGGCTCGACGTCCGCGACGGAGCAGTCGCGGCAGGCGCGGCAGGCGACCCCCACCACGGAAGGAACAGGCCGATGAACGACCACCCGCTCGCCCAGACCGAGGACGAGGCGCAGACCGAGGCCGGGCTCCACGTGATCCTCGACGACCTGGCCCACCTGGTCGAGACGGCTCGGGCCATGCCCATGTCGTCGTCGGTCCTGGTCCACAAGGCCGACGCCCTGGCCCTCGTCGACGAGATGCGCCACGCGCTGCCCGAGCAGCTCGCGCACGCCGACGAGGTGCTCGCGGAGGCCAACGCGGTGCTCGCGGAGGCCACCAAGCAGGCCGAGGACATCCTCACGACGGCGCGCGCCCGCGCGATCGAGCTGGTCCAGAAGGAGCAGGTCGTGGTGCAGGCCGAGTCGCGGGCCCACGCGATCGTCGAGGACGCCGAGCGGACCGCCGCGGAGCTGCGGGTCGACGCCGACGACTACTGCGACCGCCGTCTCGCCGAGTTCGAGGTGGACCTGGGCAAGATCATGGCGCAGGTGCACGCCGGGCGGGCCAAGCTCGCCCAGCGCATGGGCGAGCTCCAGGGCGGCGACGGCTCGGGGGAGTAGGAGCTGGCCCGTCGGCGGCACGGCGCGCGTGCCCCGCGCGCGGGGTCCGGAACACCTGTCCGATCCGGGTCAGTTCGTGAGGTTCGACGGCGGTTCTGTCATGCCGTAAGATGGTCCGTTGGTCCTGCCTGTCATCGGCTGGGGCCGAGGTGCACGTTCATCTCCCTGAGATCCCCCTGGTTCTTGCGGGACTGACGTGCGCGTTGTGATCTTGAACACCTGGTGGCCCGCTCGGGTCGCTGAGAACCCGTGGAGGAACCCATCACTCTCGACTCGCGCTCGCCTCTTGTGCTCGACACCTACGAGCTCGGTCGGCGTCCCGGATCGATGCGTGAAGTGACTCGCTCGGTCAAGGCTCCGGCAGACCTCGGTACCGTCGTGATCGGCATCCCTGAAGGCGCTGACCTCGAGCTGGACGTCCGGCTCGAGTCGGTGATGGACGGGGTCCTGGTGACAGGGACTGCCCAGGCCCAGGCGGTCGGGGAGTGCGTGCGGTGCTTGGAACCGGTGACGGCTGACGTCGTCGCGGACATCCAGGAGCTGTTCGTGTATCCCGAGCGTGCAAAGGCTGCGGCAGAGTCCGGTGACGACGAGGACGAGGTGTACGAGCTCGAGGGCGACCTGATCGATCTCGAGCCCGCGCTTCGGGATTCCGTCGTCACTGCACTACCATTCAGACCGTTGTGTCAGCCCGATTGCCAGGGCCTGTGCTCCGAGTGCGGAGCACGTCTGGCTGAGGATCCTGATCACTCGCACGACATTGTCGATCCCCGGTGGTCGGCACTACAGAGCATGCTCGAGGATCCGAGCGTGTCCGACGAGACGAAAGAGAGCTAGCCGTGGCTGTTCCGAAGCGCAAGATGTCGCGCAGCAACACCCGTGCGCGTCGTTCGCAGTGGAAGACCACCGCCGCGAACCTCACGACCTGCCCGCAGTGCAAGGGCGACAAGCTGTCGCACGCTGCGTGCCCGACCTGCGGCACCTACAAGGGCCGTCAGTACGTCGAGGCGCTGCGCACCGAGCACGCAGGCTGAATAGCGTGACGCCGGAAGCCCCTGCGGCCGCCGGTCTTCTCGAGAGGCTCGGGATCCACCTGGATCCCGAGCTTCTCGTGCTTGCACTGACGCACCGTTCCTTCGCCCACGAGCACGGCGGCATCCCCACCAACGAGCGCCTCGAGTTCCTCGGGGACACCGTGCTGGGGCTCGTCGTGACCGAGGCGCTGTACCGCCGCCACCCGGACCTGCCGGAGGGCGAGCTCGCCAAGATGCGCGCCGCCACGGTCTCGCAGAAGTCGCTCGCCGCGATCGCGCGCGACCTGGGCCTCGGCGGGTACATCCTGCTCGGCAAGGGCGAGGTCCGTACCCGCGGCAACGACAAGGACTCGATCCTGTCGGACACCGTCGAGGCGCTGATCGGTGCGACCTACCTGAGCCACGGCCTCGAGGTCGCCCGCGACCTCGTGCACCGGCTCGTGGACCCGACGCTCGCCGTCGCCGCGGACCTGGGTGCCGGTCTCGACTGGAAGACCTCCCTCCAGGAGTCCGCCGCAGCCCGCAACCTGGGCGCTCCGGTCTACGCGAGCACGGGCGACGGTCCCGACCACGCCCGCACCTTCACGTCCGAGGTCTCGCTCGACGGCGTCGTCTACGGCACGGGCCACGGCTCGGCCAAGAAGTACGCCGAGCAGGAGGCGGCCGAGATGGCGTACCTCGCCATCCAGAAGCTGCCGCTGCCCGTTCCGGGGGCTGCGGCCGTGGACGCCTCCCCGGGGGACGCGCACCTCGACGGCCCGGGCACCGTTGCCTGAGCTCCCCGAGGTCGAGACCGTCCGTGACGGCCTCGCCCGCCACGTCACGGGACGCACGGTCACGGGCGTCGAGGTCCTGCGCGACTACTCGGTCCGCCGTCACGAGGGCGGCCCGGACAGCTTCCGGGGCCAGCTCGTGGGGCAGCGCGTGGGCGCCGCGGTGCGCCGCGGCAAGTACCTGTGGCTGCTCCTGGAGGACACGCAGGACGGCACGCCCGGCGACCTGCCCGACGCCGCAGCGCACGCCAGCGGGCACGTCACCGCGCTCATGGCGCACCTGGGCATGAGCGGCCAGCTGCTGGTCCGCTCGGGGACCGCCGCGGTCGACAAGGTGCCGCACCTGCGGGTCCGGCTCGAGCTGTCCGCGCTCACCGGCGAGGACGACGCCCCGCGCACCCTCGACTTCGTGGACCAGCGCACGTTCGGGCACCTGTCGGTGACGGATCTCGCACCGACCCCCGACGGCGCGCCGGGCGGCTGGGGGTCGCCCCTCGCGGAGATCCCCGAGCCCGCCGCGCACATCGCGCGCGACCTGCTCGACCCCGCGCTGCGGCGCGACGACCTCGCACGGGCGGTGCGCCGTCGTCGGACCGGGATCAAGCGTGCGCTGCTCGACCAGCGGCTGGTCTCCGGCGTCGGCAACATCTACGCCGACGAGGCGCTGTGGCGCGCCGGCCTCCACTACGCGCGCCCCACCGACACCCTGCGCCTGGCCGAGGCGCACCGCGTGCTCGACGCCGCCGAGGAGGTCATGCGAGAGGCCCTGGCCCAGGGCGGGACCAGCTTCGACGAGCTCTACGTCAACGTCAACGGCCAGTCCGGCTACTTCTCGCGCTCGCTCGCGGTGTATGGCCGCGAGGGCGAGGAGTGCACGCGCTGCGGAGCGCTCGTGCGACGTGACGAGTTCATGAACCGGTCGTCGTACACGTGCCCCGTGTGCCAGAAGGTCCCGCGCAACGCGCGCTGGTAGCGCTCTCGCGCCCGGGCCCGCCGGGTGCTCAGCCCCGCGCGACCACGTTGCGCAGCGGGCGGCCCGCGCGCAGGTTCTCCAGGTTCTCCAGGACCAGGGCCGACGCACCCTGGGGCCGGCCCCCTGCGACGTGCGGCGTGAGGATCGTGCGCGGGGCATCCCACAGGGGTGAGTCCGCCGGGAGCGGCTCGGTCTCCGTCACGTCCAGCGCGGCGCCGCCCAGGCGGCCCTCGCGCAGCGCAGCGACCAGGGCGACCTCGTCGACCGTGGCTCCCCGGCCCGCGTTGACGAACCACGCGTGGTCCGGGAGCTCGGCGATGCGTGCGGCGTCGAACGCGTGGCGCGTGGTCAGGAGCGCGGGCAGCAGCGAGACCAGGACGTCGGTCGTCGCCAGGACCCGTGGCAGGTCCTCGTCGGTCACGACGGGGAAGCCGAACCGTTCGCCCGCGCTGCTCGCGACCCCCGTGACCCGGGCCCCGAGAGCGGCGTAGAGCGGGGCGAGCGCCGCAGCGATCGAGCCGAAGCCCCAGATGGTGACGTGCGCGCCGTGCAGCGTGAAGCGACCGCTCGTCGCGGGGTCGGCCTGCTCGCGCCCCAGGGCGGAGTCCCACCGGTGCTCGCGCTGCGCGGTGCCCGACCGGTCGAGGCGCCGGACTGCGGCGAGCGTGAGGGCCAAGGTGTGCTCGGCCACGGGGCCGTCGTGCAGCGACCGGCCGTTGGTCACGACCACGTCCGAGGCGAAGCCCGCCGCGAGGATCGCGTCTGGGCCCGCGGCCAGGGTCTGGACCCAGCGCAACCGGGGGAGGTGCGCGGCGGCGTCCGCGAGGTTCTCCGGGGAGTTCGCCCAGGCGACCAGGACCTCGGCGTCGCGGTGCTCGACCGGGAGGCGAGCCCCGGCGTCGTACTCGACGAACACGTCCCGCGCGCCGCCCTCGCCCGGCGTGGGGTCACCGACGCCCCGGGACGTGAGGTCGAGGGGGAGGGTGTCGGGGACGAGGATCTTCACGCGTGGCTCCAGACGGGGCGAGGGCGGTGCGGGCGGGCCGGCGGCCGGGACTCCCGGGCGGCTGACGCGTCGACGCTACCAGCGCGACACGCCCGACCGTCCCGGCGTGTCGCGGGTGTTCGCGGGGCCGGCCCGTTCCGGGAGCGCAAACCCGTGCCGGGCGATATGTTCGCAACGTCTGGCACGTTCGAGCGGTTCTCGGCGACCCGTCCGTCCAGGGGGGTCTCGGCGGCACGGAGGAATGATGGCCTCACCCACAGCGGAGTCGGGCGGTTCAGGGACGCCCTCGTCGGTCACGTCCGAGAGCCGCGGTGCCCCGCCCACCCGCGAGGAGATGCGCGCGGCGATCACCGCCAGGACCCCCAAGAACTACATCACGTGGCTGATGCTCGCGTTCATGATCACCTCGTCGGTCGCGAGCCTGCGCGCCGCGCCGACCATGGCGGTCTACGGGCTGGCCGCGGTGTTCCTCTACATCGTCCCGGCGCTCGTGTTCCTGCTCCCGACGTCGCTCGTCTCGGCCGAGCTCGCGTCCGGCTGGTCGGGAGGCGTGTACCGCTGGGTCGCGGACGGCATCTCGAAGCCCGCGGGCTTCCTGGCGATCTGGTGCCAGTTCGCCATGACGATCTTCTACTACCCGAGTCTCCTCGGGTACGTGGCGAGCACGTTCGCCTACGTCATCAACCCCTCGCTCGCGAGCAACGGGGTGTACGTCGCGATCGTCATCGTGGTCCTGTTCTGGACCGGGGTCTGGGTGTCGTCGCAGGGCACCAAGGCGGTCGCGGGACTGTCGAGCTTCGGGCTCGTCATCGGGACCCTGGTGCCCGGTGCGCTGCTCGTCGTCCTGGGGCTCGTGTTCCTCGGGCAGGGCAACACCTCTGCCGCCCCCATGGACGCCTCGCACCTGCTGCCGCAGTGGACGGGCATCGCGTCGCTCGTGCTCATCGTCAACAACTTCCTGTCGTACGCGGGCATGGAGATGAACGCCGTGCACGTGACGAGCCTGCGCAAGCCGGCCAAGGAGTTCCCCCGCTCGATGTTCCTCGCGATCGGCCTCGTGCTGGTCATCTTCATCCTCCCGGCGCTCGCGATCAGCTGGGTCATCCCGGCCGACCAGCTCAGCCTCACGGCCGGCGTCATGCAGGCCTTCGACGCGTTCTTCGCGAACTTCGGCGTGAGCTGGCTGACCCCGATCCTGGGTCTGATGCTCATCGCGGCCTCGCTCGGCGGCATGCTGACCTGGCTCGCCGGCCCGTCCAAGGGCCTGCTGACCGTGGCCCGCGAGGAGGGGTACCTGCCGCCTTTCCTGCAGAAGCTCAACAAGCACGGCGTCCAGCAGAACATCCTGGTGTCCCAGGGCCTCGTGACTACGGTGATCGCCCTGCTCTACGCGTTCATCCCCGACGTGTCGAGCTCCTACTGGATCCTGTCGGTCATCACGACGCAGGTGTACCTGATCATGTACCTCCTGCTCTTCGTGGCGGCCGTCCGGTTGCGGCGGAACAAGCCCGACCACCCGCGCGGGTATCGCGCACCGGCGCTCACGCTGCTGTGCACGGTCGGGTTCCTCGCGTCGGTCGCGGCCATGATCATCGGCTTCGTGCCACCCGCACAGTTCTCGAGCGGCAGCGCAGGGGTCTACCTGCTGATCGTGGGTGGTGGCCTGGGCGTCGTCGGGATCCTGGTGCCCGCGCTCTTCTACCTCCTGCGCAAGCCGCACTGGAAGAACCCGGCCAACGTCGGAGGACCGGAGGAGCCGCTCGTCGATGCCCCCGCGGGCGGACCGGAGGAGGCGTGACATGACCACGACGTCGACGACGAACGGCCCCGACGGGCTGCCGCAGCACGAGGACGAGCCGGACGACAACCGGCGGTGGATCGTCTACACCGCGGCCGCGATCCTGGCCGTCGCCGTAGGAGTCCTCATGGCGGTGCTGTACAACAACTACCACGCCGCGCAGGACCGCGAGCTCGCCGAGCAGCGGGCCGCCGAGCTGCACGCCAAGTTCGAGGAGATCGGGATCACCGCCTTCGACGAGGACCAGATCGTCGCGGTGCTGGGCGCCGACGGCGGCGGCTTCTGCACCGACCCGGCCGCCCTGGTGAAGGCGACCGCGAACCTCGGGTCCACGAACGGGGCCACGGGTCCTGGCAGCAGGCCGTCGCTCGTCGACGAGCGACGCCTCCAGGGGGACCGCTTCGTGATCGAGGTCTACTGCCCCGAGCAGCTCGACGACTTCGACGCCTATGTCGACTCCCTCAACCTCGACGAGAACACGACCACCCCGGAGGAATCGTGAGCAGCACACCGTTGGACCTCGCTCCCGTCCAGGCACAGGTGGCCTCGTTGCTGCCTCGAGCGCTCGACGACCTGCGGACGCTCGTCGCGATCCCGTCGGTCGCCGACGAACGGATCTTCCCGCGCGAGGACTGCGAGCGCGCCGCGCACTGGGTCGCGGACGCCTTCCGTGCCGAGGGGATCGACGACGCCCGCCTGGTCGAGACTCCCGACGGGTCGAACGTGGTCCTGGGCTACCGCCCCGGCCCACCCGGAGCCCCCACGGTGCTCCTCTACTCGCACTACGACGTGCAACCCCCGCTCGACGACGCCGCGTGGCTCACGCCGCCGTTCGAGCTCACCGAGCGCGACGGGCGCCTGTACGGACGCGGGTCGGCCGACTGCAAGGGCAACATCGTCACGCACCTCACGGCGCTGCGCGCTCTGCGGGCGCTCGGTGGTGACGACTTCCCGGTCGGCATCCGGATCGTGATCGAGGGCTCCGAGGAGCAGGGCACCGGCGGGCTGGACCAGTACGTCGAGGCTCACCCGGGGGAGCTGGCTGCCGACGCGATCCTCATCGCCGACACGGGCAACGCGACCCTCGGCCTCCCCACGCTCACGGTGTCGCTGCGCGGTGCGACCAACGTCGTCGTGACGGTCGAGGCGCTCGAGGGCGAGATCCACTCGGGCATGTTCGGGGGAGCGGCGCCCGACGCGCTCGCTGCCCTCGTCCACATCCTGTCCTCGTTGCGCGACGAGGCGGGGAACACGACGATCGACGGCATCCCGCCGGAGATCGCCGACGCGACGTGGCCGGGGGTCGACTACGACCCGGACCAGTTCCGGAGCGACGCGGGGATGCTCGAGGGAACCCGGCTGCTGGGGTCGGGACGCGTCTCCGACCAGCTGTGGTCGCGTCCCGCGGTCACGATCCTGGGGATCGACGCGCCGAACGTCGTCGGCTCGGCCGCCGCGATCCAGCCGCGGGCGGCGGCCCGCCTGAACCTGCGGGTCCCACCGGGGGCGGACGCGCAGGACCTCCAGGACAAGCTCGTGGCCCACCTGGAGAACCACGCGCCCTGGGGCGTCAAGGTCACGACGACGCGCGACGCCGTCGGGCAGCCGTTCCAGGCCCGGACCGACGGTCACGTCTTCGACACGCTCTCGCGTGCGCTGGCGGACGCGTTCGGCAAGGAGACCGTCACGGCCGGTCAGGGCGGGTCGATCCCGCTGTGCAACGTGCTCGCCTCCGAGTACCCGGCCGCGCAGATCGTCCTGCTCGGTGTCGAGGAGCCCGCGTGCCTCATCCACGCGCCCAACGAGTCGGTCGCGCCGAGCGAGATCGAGCAGCTCGCGGTGGGCGAGGCGCTGTTCCTGTCCCGGCTGGGCTGACGGGTCGCGCACCCGTGGCGGGTCGGGCCAGCCGGCTCGCCTGCCCGACCCGCCTCGGGTCCGCGTGTCAGACCGCGGCTTCCTGCGCGAGCGCCCAGCGGTAGCCCTCGTCGTGCGCGAGCAGCTCCGCGTGGGTGCCGCGGGCGACCACGGTCGCGGGGCTCTCGGGGCTCGCGTCGTCGGTCCGGCCGAGCAGCAGCACCTCGTCGACCGCGGCGAGCGCAGAGAGCCGGTGCGTCGCGACGACCACGCCGCGCCCACCCGTCCGGCTGGTCTCCACGAGGTGGGTGAGCAGCTCGTCGGCGGTCGCCGGATCGAGGTGCTCGGCGGGCTCGTCGACGAGCAGCAGGGGAGCGGGGGCCAGCAGGGCCCGCGCCACGAGGAGCCGACGGCGCTCCCCGCCCGAGATGGTCATCGCGTCCGGGCCGAGGATCGTGCCGACGCCGTCGGGCAGGCCCGCGAGCCACTCGCCGAGCCCGACCTCGACCAGGGCGGCCTCGGCCTCGTCCGGCGTGACGTCGCCGCGGGCGACGCGGAGGTTCTCGAGCAGCGTGGTGTCGAAGACGTGCCCGTCCTCGGCGACGAAGACCACCTGCTGGGCGACGTCGTCGGGTGCGAAGGACGAGACCGGCGAGCCGTCGAGGCTCACGCGTCCCGAGACCTGCGGGATGAGCCCCGCGGCCGTCATGAGCAGGGTCGTCTTGCCGACGCCCGACGGTCCCACGATCGCGACCGCCCGACCGGGGCGGACCGCGAGGTCGATCCCCGTCACGGCCGCGCGGCCGTTCCAGCCGCACGCGGCGTCCGCCACGACGACCTCCGGGCGGTCGTCCAGGGGCGCGGAGGTGCCAGGGGTGGCGCGCGCTGCCGACCGCTCGGCGGGTTCTGGGTGGGTGGGAGAGGCGGCGTCGCCGTCCTCGCCCGCCGCGTCGAGCAGCTCCATGATGCGGCGTGCGGCCTGGCGCGAGCGGTGCATCTGCACGGCCGCGGCGGGCAGGACCCCGGCGGCCTCGAACACCGCGAGCGGGGTCAGGACGATCACGGCGAGCTCGACCGGGGCCAGGGTCCCCGCGGCGACGGCGGGGATGCCGAGCAGCAGCGAAGCGAGCACCGCGAGCCCGATCGCCACGTTGTTGATCGCGGCGGCCGTCCCCGAGGTCCGGGCCCCCGAGTCCGTCACCGCCGCGAGCTCGCGGTCGGTGCGTCGCAACGCGTCCATCCGCTGGGAGAGCCGCCCCGAGACCGTGAGCGGTCCCGAGCCCTCGAGGGTCTCGAGCACCGTGGACGTCATCTCTGCGCGCGCGGCCGCGCCGCGCTCCTCGGTCCGGCGGGCGGCCCGCGCGGAGAGCCAGGGGCCCAGGACGCCCGCGAGCAGCAGGCACAGGAACAGGGCGACGCCGGCCGACGGCAGGAACACCCCGACCAGGATGACCGAGCCCGCGGACACCACGAGGGCCACGCCCGCGGGGATGATCGCGCGCACGACCACGTCGCCCACCGCGTCGACGTCGGCACCCACGCGCGCGAGCAGGTCGCCGCGACGTACACCCGCGACCGCGGCCGTACGTCCGGAGGCCAGCGAGGTGTACACGTTGGCGCGGAGCGAGGCCATGCCGCGCAGCGCGACGTCGTGCGAGGCCAGCCGCTCGAGGTACCGGAACACCCCGCGCGAGATACCGAACGCGCGCACGGCCACGGTCGCGACCGAGAGCTGGAGCACGGGCGGCATCTGGGACGCGCGCGCGATGAGCCATGCGGCGACGGCCGCGAGCCCGACCGAGCTGGCCAGCGCGAGCGAGCCCAGCCCGATCGCGCGCGCGGCTCGGCTCCAGCTCACGTCGAGGAGCCGTACCGCGCGCCACAGGGGATCGGTCGCCGTTCCGTCGGCCGTGCCGGTACCGCGGACGGGGGAGTCGGGGGACGTGCCGAGGTCGCTCATGCGACGGCTCCAGACGAGGTGGGTGAGGACGGGGCGGCGTCGTCGGCAGCGGCGCGGGGAGCCGGGGGGAGCGCGGCCGACGAGACCACGACGACCTGGTCGGCGAGCTCGACCAGGCTCGTGCGGTGCGCGACCACGACGACCGTGCGTCCCTGGTCGCGCCAGGCCCGGACGGCGTCGAGCACGGCGCGCTCGCCGCGCGCGTCGAGGTGCGCCGTGGGTTCGTCGAGCACCACGAGCGGCACGCGAGCGGGGTCGCCCAGCAGTGCTGCGGTGAGGGCCACGCGCTGGCGCTGGCCCACGCTGAGGCCCACGCCGCCCTGGCCGATCGGGGTCGCCCAGCCCTCGGGCAGGACGTCGAGCACGGCGTCGAGCCCCGAGAGCCGTGCGGCGTCGGCGAGCTCGTCGTCGGGGACCTCGCGGCCGTCGAGCACGACGTCGCGCACCGTGCCCGGGGTGAGCGTGGGGCGCTGCGGCACCCACGCGACCTGCGGCCACCACGTGGTCGGGTCGATCTCGGCGAGGTCGACGGGCTCGCCCTCGCGGGGGGTCACCACGACGCGCCCGGCGTCGGGGGCGAGCAGCCCGAGCAGCACCAGCGCAGTGGTCGTCTTGCCGGACCCGCTGGGCCCGGTCAGGGCCACCACGGTGCCCGACGACGGAGCGTCCGTCGCGGAGCCCGCCTCGCCGGCAGCGGAGCCGAAGGTCGTCGTGAGCGCCGCGGGGGCGAGCACGTCGCGGTCTCCCGCGCGCACGCTCACGCCCTCGAACGTGATCCGGGCGCCTGCCAGGGCGGGGGCGGGCGTCGTGCCGACGGGCCGCAACGGCTCGTCGAGCACCTCGAACGCCTGGTTGGCCGCGGCGATCCCGTCGGTCGAGGCGTGGAAGTGCATGCCGACCTGCCGCAGCGGCAGGTAGACCTCGGGGGCCAGCACCAGCACGGCGAGCGCGGGCTCGAGCCCGACCTCGCCGTACACCAGGCGCAAGCCGATCCCGACCGCGACGAGCGCGACCGACAGGGTCGTGAGCAGCTCGAGGACCATGCCCGACAGGAACGCGACGCGCAGGGTCCCCATGGTGGCGCGCCGGTTGGCGTCGCCGAGCGCCCTGACGCGCTTCTCGGGCCCGTGCTCGCGGCCGAAGGCCCGCAGCGTGGGCAGGCCGGCCATGAGGTCGAGCACCTGGGAACCGAGGCGCTGCATGACCTTGAGGCGCCGCTCGGACGTCCCGGCGGTGAGCTGGCCCACGAGGATCATGAAGACCGGGATGAGGGGGATCGTGACCGCGATGATGATCGCGGAGATCCAGTCGAGCCCCAGGACGACCGCGAGGGTCGCAGGGGTCACGGTCGCCGCGAGCAGGAGCTGGGGCAGGTATCTGACCATGTACGGCTCGAGGTCGTCGAGCCCGCGCGTCGCGAGCGTCGCGACCGCGGGCCCGCGGCCGGTCGCCAGCCAGCGGGGGCCCAGGGCCACCGCATGGCTGACGACCTGCTCGCGGAGCTCTGCGACCGTCTTGGTCGCAGCCTTGAGCGCGAACCGCTCCTGCGCCCACGCGACCCCGGCGCGCACCACCACGACCGCAGCGAGCAGCGTGAGGGGAGTGCCGACGTCGGTCAGCGAGAGGTCGCCCTGGATCGCGGGGGCCAGGACGCTCGCGATGAGCAGCGCCTGTGCCACGACGAGCCCGGCCGTCACGAGGCCGAGCACCGCCGTGAGCACGACGTACCCGCGGGCCGCCCGCGCCTGGCGCAGGAGCCGTGGATCCAGGGGCTTCACGCGGAGGTGTCCCCAGGCCCGCGCTTCCCCGAGCCCGACGGCGCCGCGCCCGTCCCCGTGTCCTTGTCGTCCTCGGCGGGGGTCAGGTCGAGGGACCTGGCGCTGCCCGACGACGGACCGCCGAACGCGGCGTCCTTGATCTTCTTGAGCGAGAGGCCGATGGGCGGCGGGATGTCCTTGGTCGACAGGCGGCGGCGGAACACCCAGTAGGTCCACGACTGGTAGAGCAGGACGACCGGGACCAGGATCACGGCGACCCAGGTCATGACCGTCAGCGTGTACTGCGTCGAGGACGCGTTGTCGATGTTCAGCGAGTTCGCGGGGTCGTGGGCCGGCATCACGTCGGGGTACATGGACCCGAAGATCAGGACGGTCGCCGCGAGGATCGCGAGCGCGGAGAACAGGAACGCCCAGCCCTCGCGCGCCTTGGCGTTGGCGATCACGACGCCGACCAGGGCGAGCGCCGCGACGACGACCGCAGCCCACGTCCACGGCACCGAGTAGGCGACCTGGGCCCACACGGCCCAGCCGCCGGCCACGACGACCGCGGCGACCGAGAAGTACCCGGCCAGGCGGCGGGCCTTGACCCGCACCTCGCCGTCGGTCTTGAGGGCGATGAAGACCGCACCGTGCAGGAGGAACAGCACGAGCGTCGTGAGCCCGCCGAGGAGCGCGAAGGGGTTGAGCAGGGCCCAGAAGCCGCCCACGTACTGGTGTGCGGCGTCGAGCTCGACACCGCGGACGAGGTTGGCGAACGCGACGCCCCACAGGATCGCGGGGATCCATGAACCGAAGATGATCGCCTGGTCGCAGCGCGCCCGCCAGCGGTCGTCGTTGATCTTGCCGCGGTACTCGAACGCGACGCCGCGCACGATCAAGGCGAGAAGGATCAGCAGCAGCGGGATGTAGAAGCCCGAGAACAACGTCGCGTACCACTCGGGGAACGCCGCGAACGTCGCGCCACCCGCCGTGATGAGCCAGACCTCGTTGCCGTCCCAGACCGGGCCGATCGTGTTGATGATGAGCCGGCGCTCGGTGTCCTGCTTGGCCTTGTCCTTGTTGCGGGACAGGATCGGCATGAGCATGCCGACGCCGAAGTCGAATCCTTCGAGGACCAGGTAGCCGATCCACAGGATCGCGATGAGCACGAACCAGAGAATGGTGAGTTCCATGAGTACTGGGTCTCCTTGAGCCGTCAGAGCGCGTCAGTACGCGAAGGACAGGGGGCGTTCGGACTCGTCGGTCGAGTCCGGGTCGTCGGGGTCGCCCTTGGCGCGCGCCTCGGGGGAGTCGTCGTGCACGACGTCCGGCACGCCCTCGACCGTGTACCGGTGGATGAGCTTGAACCAGACGACCGCGAGGGCTCCGTACACGAGCGTGAAGACGATCATGGAGGTCAGCACGACGCCGGGGCCGACGACCGTGGACACGCCGCGCTCGGTGAGCAGGCGGATCGAGTCGATCCCTGACGGGTTGGGGGCCACGACCCACGGCTGACGCCCGGTCTCGGTGAAGATCCAGCCGAACGACGACGCGATGAACGGCATGGGGATGGCCCAGATCCCGACGCGTGCGAACCACTTGTTGTCGGTGACCTTGCCCTTGCGGGTGAGCCACAGGGCCATGAGCGAGAGCGCGATCGAGCCGACCGCGAACCCGATCATGAGCCGGAAGCTCCAGTAGGTCAGGCCGAGGTTGGGGGAGTAGTTGACCGGCTCGCCGTCCGCGGTGACGTCGCCGTAGCGCTCGGTCATGGTCTGCTGGACCTCGTCGACGCCCGGCAGCGGGGCCGTGAAGCTGCCCTTGGCGAGGAACGAGGTCATGCCGGGGATCTCGAGGATGTGGTTGACGCCCTCGCACGAGTCGGACAGGTCGCCGATCGCGAGGATGGAGAACGGGGCCCCGTCGGGCGAGCTCTCGCACAGCGCCTCGGCGGCCGCCATCTTCATGGGCTGCTGCTGGAACATGAGCTTGGCCTGGAAGTCACCGCTGACCGCGACGCCGAGGCCCGCGATGATCATGGTGATGACGCCGAGCGTGATCGCCGGGCGGTAGACGTTGCGGGCGAGCTCGATGTTCTCGGCCTTCTTGGTGCGCACCAGGCGGACCATCCACCAGGCGGCGATGCCTGCCACGAACGTGCCCGCGGTGAGGAACGCCGCGGTCACGGTGTGCGGGAACGCGGCCCACAGGGTGTTGTTGGTGAGCACCGCACCGATGTCGTTCATCTCGGCGCGGCCGGTCTCGGGGTTGTAGATCGTCCCGACCGGGTGCTGCATCCACGAGTTGGCCGCGAGGATGAAGAACGCGGAGAGGTTCACGGCGATCGCGACGGCCCAGATGCACGCGAGGTGCACGCGCTTGGACAGGCGGTCCCAGCCGAAGATCCACAGACCGAGGAACGTCGACTCGATGAAGAACGCGGCGAGCGCCTCCATGGCGAGCGGGGCACCGAAGACGTCTCCGACGAAGCGTGAGTACTCGCTCCAGTTCATGCCGAACTGGAACTCCTGCACGATCCCCGTCACGACGCCGATCGCGAAGTTGATGAGGAGGAGCTTGCCGAAGAACTTGGTGAGCTTGAGCCACCGCTCGTTCCCCGTGCGGACCCATGCGGTCTGCATGATGGCGACGAGGGGGGCGAGCCCGATCGTCAGCGGCACGAAGATGAAGTGGTAGACGGTCGTGATGGCGAACTGCCACCTCGCGAGATCGAGGACGTCCACAAACGCTCCTGGGGGGTTTCCTGGGGGCTACCGGGGGATTCTGAGGGTGAGCTCAGGGCAGGGTCAGCAGTCGTACTCCTGACGCTATGACCAATCTGCACCATCGGCGAGGCAGGGAGGCGCCAAAACTCTCGGGAAACGACAGTTTGTGAGAACCTTCACAAGGTCCGGATCGGGACCTTGGTCCTCTGGACGACACGGCACCCGACCCTGTACCTGCCCATCTGATCGACCTCGGCTGTGCGATACTTGACCAAGCCGGGGGGACCACATCTCCCACTGGCCCAGTACGTGCTCGTCGCAACCGCGATCCGCGGCTCGCGGAGCGCCGCCGACCGGGATGAATGGCCCGGACGGCGAGGCGCCCCCCGCCGCTCGCCCTTGCTCGAGCCGCCACCGCCGACTTCCGTCGCGGGGGACGACAGCGCTGTGATGCGCACGCCCCGGCCGACGACAACCGCCCGACGGGCCGCACGATGTGGGGGCGATCCTTCGGGGTACCAGGAGCGCATCGCGTGACCCTCGACAACACCCCTGACACGACGAGCTCGTCGAACGGTCAGGACGCAGCACCCGCCAAGAAGCCGGCCCGACGACGGGTCACTCGCACCACGGCGGCCCCCGGCACCCCGGACGCCCCGTCCGCGGCCCAGATCACCCTCCCCGCCGTCACGACGCCCGCGCAGCCGGCCCCCGTGAACCCCTCCGCCCCTACGGGCTCGCTCGGCATCGAGCTGCCCTCGGCCGAGGCCGCGCCGCGCCGCTCGCGCCGTGTCGTGCGACCCACCACCGCTCCGGTCGAGGCTCCGGCCGAGAAGCCCGTCGCCGAGGCGCCCGCGCAGCCCGTCGTCGAGAAGTCGGCCGTCGAGAAGGCCGTCACCGAGAAGTCCGCGGCCGCGCCCGTGGCGCAGGACGCACCTCCCGCAGCCCCGCGCCGCGGCGGCAAGCGCGGCGCCGCGGCACGCGCCGCCGCCGATGCGCCCGTGCTCGACGTGCTGTCCGAGCTGGGCCTCGCGCCTGCCCCCGAGCAGGACGCCCCGGTCGAGAAGCCGGCCCGCGCCCGTCGGACCCGCAAGCCCGCCGCGGAGGCCGTCGTCCCCGAGGTCGCGGCTCCCGTCGAGACCCCAGCGCCTGAGGTTGCGGCTCCTGCCGAGGATGCTGCTCCCACGGAGCCTGCCGCGCCGCGGGCCGCCACCCGTCGCCGGGCGACGCGCTCGAGCGCTGCCGAGGCGGCCCCGGTCGAGGCTCCGGCCGCGATCGAGGAGCCGGCCGAGCCCGCGCCGGTCGAGAAGGCTCCGGCCAAGCGTCGCCGCGCGACCTCGAAGACCGCGACCACCGCGCCCGTCGAGGCAGAGGCCCCGGTCGTGGACGTTCCGGCCGCGCAGGTGCCGGCTGTCGAGGCCCCGACCGAGCCCGCAGCGCCCAAGGTCCGCTCGCGCCGGGTCAACAAGGTGTCCAAGGCCGCTCCGGCCCCCGAGACCCCCGCCGCTGAGCCCGCTCCCGCGCCGTCGACCGCGTCGACGGGCGGCGGTTCCGCGACGCCCCGCCTCGCGACGACCGCGCTGCTCTTCCAGGCCCCCGACCCGGCCGCTGCGCCCCGCCGCTCGCGTCGCGTCGTGCGGCCCACGACGTCCCCGTTCGCGGCCGACGCCATGCCCAGCTTCGCCACGCCGTCGGCCCGGACCCCCGAAGAGCCCGCGGCCCAGGTCGAGGCCCCCGCGGCTCGCGTCGAGCCCGCTCGCCAGGTCCCGGTCGCCGAGCAGGCTCCCGAGCCCGCCGCCGAGCAGCGGACCGAGGCGCCCACGCGTACCCGCGGCGGCCGTGGCCGTTCTGCCCGTCGGGGTGCGGGTGCTCCTGCGTCGGCTGCCGCCTCGTCGGCTCCTACCACCCAGCCGGCGCCGGCTGCGGCACCCGAGGCGGCCCCGGCCGCCGTCACGCCCGCTGCGGAGATCGTGCTCGTGGGTGCGGACCTCGCTGCGGTCGAGGAGATCGAGCTGATCGAAGCAGAGCTCGTCGCCGAGGGCGTCGAGATCCCGGCCGACGCGCTCGAGCTCGACGACCTCGACCTCGTGGTCGAGGCCGACGAGGTCGCCGAGCCCGCCCCCGCCACGGAGACCGACGAGGACGGCGCCCCGCGTCGTCGTCGCCGCCGCGGTGGCCGTGGCCGCCGTTCGCGCGGCGGGGAGCCGCGCGCGGAAGGTGCTGACGACGACGAGTACGGGGACGACGAGTCCTCGCACGAGCAGCAGTCGCCCTCCGCCGACGCGACCGACACGACCGGCGCGGTCGAGACCTCGGCCGAGACGGACGACCAGCACGACGAGCACGCCGACGAGCACGACGGCGAGGAGGGGGTCGGTTCGAGCCGTCGCCGTCGCCGCCGTCGCCGTGGCGGCCGCCCCGAGTCGGGCGACAGCGCGGGCGTCACCGTGACGACGTCGTCGTCGAGCCGCACCCGCTCGCGCGAGCGCAGCACCAGCGTGTCCGACGAGGTCACCGCGCTCAAGGGCTCGACGCGTCTCGAGGCTAAGCGTCAGCGCCGCCGCGAGGGCCGCGACGCGGGCCGCCGCCGCCAGATCATCACCGAGGCCGAGTTCCTCGCCCGCCGCGAGTCGGTCGAGCGCGCGATGATCGTGCGCGAGAAGAACGGGCGCACGCAGATCGCGGTGCTCGAGGACGGCGTGCTCGTCGAGCACTACGTCTCCCAGCAGTCGCAGGTCTCGATGGCCGGCAACGTCTACCTGGGCCGCGTCCAGAACGTGCTGCCCTCCATGGAGGCCGCGTTCATCGACGTGGGCAAGGGGCGCAACGCGGTCCTGTACGCCGGTGAGGTCAACTGGGACGCGGTCGGCCTGGACGGCCAGCCGCGCCGCATCGAGCAGGCGCTCAAGTCGGGCGACTCCGTGCTCGTGCAGGTCACCAAGGACCCGATCGGCCACAAGGGGGCGCGCCTCACGTCGCAGATCACGCTCGCCGGCCGCTACCTCGTGTTCGTGCCCGGTGGCGGCATGACCGGAATCTCGCGCAAGCTCCCGGACACCGAGCGTGCCCGCCTCAAGAAGATCCTCCGCGAGATCGTCCCCGAGGGCTCGGGCGTGATCGTCCGTACGGCCGCCGAGGGTGCGAGCGAGGACGAGCTGCGCGCCGACGTCGAGCGCCTGCAGGGCCAGTGGGAGGCGATCGAGAAGAAGGCGAAGTCGGCTTCCGCCCCCGCACTGCTCCAGGGCGAGCCCGACCTCGCGATCCGTGTCGTCCGCGACATCTTCAACGACGACTTCAGCTCGCTCGTCGTCTCGGGCGACAACGCCTGGAACGAGATCTCGAGCTACGTCGCCGAGCTCGCGCCGGACCTCAAGGAGCGCGTCTCGCGCTGGACGTCGGAGAAGGACGCCTTCTCGGCGCACCGCGTCGACGAGCAGCTCGCCAAGGGCATGGACCGCAAGGTCTGGCTGCCCTCGGGCGGGTCGCTCGTGATCGACCGCACCGAGGCCATGACGGTCGTCGACGTCAACACGGGCAAGTTCACCGGCTCCGGTGGCACGCTCGAGGAGACCGTGACGCGCAACAACCTCGAGGCCGCCGAGGAGATCGTCCGCCAGCTCCGCCTGCGCGACATCGGCGGCATCATCGTCATCGACTTCATCGACATGGTGCTCGAGTCCAACCGTGACCTCGTGCTCCGTCGTCTGGTCGAGTGCCTGGGCCGCGACCGGACCAAGCACCAGGTCGCCGAGGTCACCTCGCTCGGCCTGGTCCAGATGACCCGCAAGCGCGTGGGACAGGGCCTGGTCGAGGCGTTCAGCGAGACCTGCGACCACTGCAACGGTCGCGGCTTCATCGTGCACACCGACCCGATCGAGAAGTCGGGCGGCTCGAACAACGGCGGCGGCCAGCACCAGCACGCCCCGGTGGCTGTTGCTCCGGTGGCGGAGGAGCCCGCCGCCGAGGCGGAGGGCTCGCGGTCGCGCTCGCGCCGCAAGCGCGTGACCAAGGAGACCGCTCCGGTCGCCGTGGCTCCCGTGGTGCCGGTCCTGCCCGAGGTCACGTCGGAGGCCCGTGAGGCCGTCAAGGCCACGCTCGCGACGATCGCCGCAGCAGCGGCGCACGCCCACGAGCACGAGCACGACGGCGCCGCGCCGGTCGAGGAGGTCGTCACCTCGGACGTCGCCACCGAGGTCGAGGTCTCGCTCTCCGAAGCCGAGGCCGCGGTCGAGGTCGAGGTCGAGGCGGTGGGCGTCGAGACCGTCCTGACGGACGTCGAGTCCACGGAAGGCGCGCCGGAGGTCGCCGACGAGGACCAGTTTCCGGCCTCGGCAGTCGAGCCCGGAACGGCAGTCGAGCCCGGAACGGCAGTCGAGCCCGGAACGGCAGTGGACCCTGACGCCGAGCCGACCACCGCTGACGACGCGGCTGCTGAAGAGCCTGCGCCGACGGCTGGGCTGACCGACGAGGAGACGGAAGCGGACGACGAGTCGCGCGACGACTCCTGACC